>NZ_JAVDVV010000004.1:0-271447 GCF_031457035.1 Methylobacterium sp. BE186 | reverse complement strand
GGCCGGCCGCTGAGCCCGCTAAGCCGGAGCCTCTGCTCGGGTCTCGCACCCTCTAACCCCGGCCTCAGACCCCGTTACTCGGACAGGCTCCTAGCCGCTGCTCGTCGCCGGCTCTCCGGCCAATTCGCACCACGATAGGGAACATGAAGAATGCTCCGGAGCATCTCCCAGTCCGAATACCGCTCCGGCGGAGGTCGAGAAGATCGGTTAAGTGGTGCTGCGCAACGCTGCATGCCGTCAGGGGATCAAGCGCCTTCAAGTTGGGTATCTTGCCCTGCCAGAGATAGTCGAGACTGGCCTCGCGATCGCCTGTTTCCACCAGTAGGCCGCCCCTCACGCGAACATCACTCTACCGGTGCTCGTGAACCGTGCCGGCAAGGATGGTTTGCTTAGGTCCCCTCCTGACTGGGAACCTCGGGGGCACAGTTCGAGGCCTTCCGACCTTGACTCGACAACCAAACAACCAGCTTCCGCACCACGTATCGAACGTGGGTTCGGACCTCGGCCTTTCTGAGGGAGCTGTCTGATGGCTGATCTTCGCCCGCTGGCACACTCGCATAGCCCATCGTCCAGAACTCCAAGCTGACGCCTCGATGAACCGAGGCCATTCGCTCCGAAGAAAAGATGGCTGCCTCACCGGACCGTACAGTGAAACTAATACCACACTTAACCCTGAAGAGTCATGCTGGCCAGCGTGCATCAACCGATGGGCTGGTTGACGACACATGGCGCCCTTCGACCAACTCCATCGCCTGGGTTTCCGATTCGTATCGCGGAGGCCGGAGACCAGATGATCGATGGTGCGGAGGTTTTATTTCGATCTAACGGATGGTCGAACTACTCTATTCGACACTGAGGGCGTGCTGGCTGCCGATCTGAATGAAGCCATCGTCGAGGCGCTGGAGGGTTTGCGAGAGATGCGGGCCAGCGGAGAAATCGATGAGAAGGGAGACAACTGGAAGCTCGTCATCCGAGATGAGAACGGCTCTACGCGGAGGACGTTCTCAGTTTGATAGTCCCTGCGGCACCAGCATCCAGAGCGCTCTGCGCCCATACCAGCCTCGCTCCGCTCGCGGCCATAGCTCCAGATTACTGAGCCTGCCTCTGGCCCCACTAGCCCCGAGAGCCGACCAGCTGGTGATCCTCCTTGTTGGCCTTGTGGTAAACCAACAGCACGGCCACCCGCCCCGTTCTCCAAGTCTCTCGCGCCTACTTCAGCAACTCGGCCGGCTTCGGCTCGGGTGCTGCCGGTCCCCGTTGGGCAGGCTGCGATGAGGCTGGCTGATCCGAGAGCTGCTGGCGGGTTTCAGCAAGCTTGCTCTGCGCATTCGCGAGTTCCTGGCGGGTGGACTTCAGGCGTTCCTCAACGGTTGCCAATTCTTTGTTCCGTGCAGCCATATTCTCCGTGAGTGTTGCGAGCTGAGCCTGTGCCTCTGCCTGCCGCTTCTGGAGCGCTTCCAGCTCAGACGCTTGGCGCTGGCGGTCACCGCTCAGCTTCTTGATGGTCTCCCCGGTCTGACCCCGTTCAGCAGCAAGACGGTCGCGCTCTGCCTGCACAGCAGCGACCTCCTTCTGCGCCGATGCGAGCCTGTCCTGGGCCTGCTGGATTTGCTGCTCGCGCTGCTTCAGGTCAGCAGTTCGCGCTGCCAACTCCTGACCTAGGGTCGTGAGATCGTTGCGCAGCTTCGCCTCCTGCTGGCGAACCTCTCCGAGCTGGTCCCGCGCCTGCTGGGTCTGCTGCTCAGCCTGTTTGCTCTCAGCCGTCAGTCTTTCCCGGCTGGCTGTCAGCAGGGTGATGGCTTGCTGAAGCTCAGTCCGCTGCTGCGACAGCCGCTCGGCCTCCGCTCGGGCTCCGGTGAGATCCCGCTGTGCCGCTTCCATCTCAGAGCGAGCTTGCCGCTGGCGCTGTTCGGCTTCCGAGATCGCAGTACCCTTGGTGCTCGCCTCTTGCGTGAGCGTCGCAATGTCTTTGCGCAGCTTGGCTTCCTGCTGACGGGCTTCCTCAAGGCGGCGCCCACTCGCCGCAAGGTCTTGCGTGTGGGTGCTCGCTGTCTGTTCCGCGAGGGCTGCAGCGGCTTGGAGGGCTTTCAGGCTTTGCTCCGCCTGTTGCCCCTGCGTCTCCAAGGCGGAGAGCCGCTGGCTCTGCGCTGCCGTTACCTGTTCGATCTCCACAGCCTTGCGCTCGGCCTCTGCCCGGCGCTCCTCTAGGCTGGATATCTGGGCGCGGGTCAGTGCGAGAGTTTGGCTGGCGTCTTGGATGTGCCGCTCCCCGGTGACGATGCGGGTCTGCACCTCCGTCGCCGTACCGGCCAGCGATTTCAGGCGATCAAAGTCGGCCTGAATGGCCGCCTGAACGCCGAGGAGACCCGCGACCTCATCCTGATGCTGGCGGCGGTCCTGAGATCGAACGACGGCTAAAACGATCGTGGTGAGGAGAAGCAGCCCGGCAAGAGCCGCAAGCGCCAGCGTGACCGGTCGCCTAAGTTCTGAGCGAACGTCCAGTGGCATGGCTTGTCTCGCAAGGCGGTGGGGAAGGCCTCGATCAACGCGATGCAGTGGCCGGAAGCTCCGCACTAAAGCGCATTTTCTTGAAGGGCGCTGCAGGAACAGATGTGTCGCCGCAGACGCCCAGCAAAGTTCCTCAGCCAAAACGCGCGTGCACGCTGAGGCGCATTGCTTAATCCAAGCCCTTGACGGACCGAGCTACTACTCCATCCGGCACAGCGAATGTCACGCTAGGTCTTGGTAGCCCGCGATAACTTTTTGGAACGGTTTCTCAGCACCCCGCATTGAGGGGGCGACTACTCTTGGAGGGAGCCTATGCGCCAGACACTCACCACTCTCGCGATGCTGACCATGCTCAGCGTCAGCCCAGCGCTTGCGCAGACGACTGTGACGGGCAAACCCGCATCCGGCGCCGAGACTAGCGAGAAGTCCGGTGGCCAGCAGGCCGTCACACGTCCGAACACCGACAGGCCGGATGCGAAGAACCCCGCCACCACCGGCGCTGCGTCCAGCGCCAAGCTCGAAGAGGGCTCCAACAGCTTCACCGAGGCGCAGACCCGAAAGCGCCTTGAGGACGCGGGCTACAAGGACGTGAAAGACCTCAAGAAAGACGACAAGGGCATCTGGCGCGGCACGGCGATGCTCGATGGCAAGTCCGTCAAGATCGGCGTGGACTTCAAGGGCAACGTCGCAGCGCAGTGACGCTCGACGCCGAGCACAGACCCAAAAACGAGAACACAGGAGGCCGCCTTGGCTCAGCAAACCATTACTGCTCTCTTCGATCGCTACGATGATGCGAGCGCCGCTGTCACAAAGCTCGAAGCAGCAGGCGTCCCGCACTCCGACATCAGCATCGTCGCCAACAATGAGGGAGATCGCCATTCAGGCCTGACCCGTCGCAGTGATGGAGATCGTCACGAGGCCAAGCAAGGCGCCGAGACCGGTGCGGGAACTGGGGCAACACTCGGTACGCTGGCGGGAGGTGCACTGGGCCTTCTGACCGGACTTGGTCTCATGGCCATCCCCGGCGTTGGGCCTGTGGTGGCAGCCGGTTGGCTCGTCACAACCCTGACGGGCGCAGGCATCGGTGCAGCTGCCGGCGGCCTCATCGGTGGTCTGACCGGAGCCGGCGTCAATGAGGCCGACGCTCACACCTATTCGGAGGGTGTGCGGCGGGGTGGCACCCTCGTCACCGTCCGGGCCGATGACGCTCGCTCTGTTGCGGTCATGGATATCCTGGAGCAGCACGGCTCGGTGGATGTGCATGAGCGGGCTCAAACCTGGCGATCGGAAGGCTGGACCGCACCGACTGTCGCGGAAGGCAGCGGGCCGACCGGTTCGACGTCTGGAGCGGGTCTGTCACCAGCCGGTGCTGTCGAGGGGCGGACGCGCGTCCGGTCTTATCCTACCATGCCCTGAGGCTTGTTGGCCGCAGGCAGTCAAGCGTCCTTCTAACGTGGTGACCGGGGTCACCTACCTGATGCTCCCGGCCATCCCCTTGCTCTATCCGCTGGTCGATCGACGGAAGACATCCAAGCTGATTGGCGCCCACTTGCCCAGACATCGGATGGAGATTTTGTGATTGTTCAGACCGAAGAGGTTCTCGCCCGGTTATAAGCATGGGCAAACCAGGCCGTTGCTTAGTCTGACGGCTTGTAGCGCATTCCGGTCAGGCCACCGAGTGCGAGCGTCCTCTGCACCGAGGAGACCGACGGGGTTCCGGTGCGGCCGCGGAAGCAAACCTGAGCGATAAGCGCCTTGGTTGCGCCGAACTAGGTTGGCATGAGGCCGGCATGAAAGCCAAAGTCCCTACCGTGTGCGAGGTGAAGGCAGATGGCGTCTGGAAGGCCGCAACTCTTGCCGAGGCGCACAGCACCTACCGGATGGTACCCAGGCGGTGCCCGGCATGCCACGGAGCGGTGGTCGTGTACGGCGCTTACGCGAGTGATCGACGCCTGACACTTGGCCATCGCAAGGGGCACAGCGGATGCCCGCGGACACCCAAGCTCTACTCGGGCACTCCATCGCCTCATCCGGACGCTCTAGCGTGATCCACAATGCCCTCGCCGAGCACCTGAAGGCGAGGGACGATCTCTGAAGTGAGGCGCCGAACTCAGCTACCTGTGCCATGCACTCTCCCGTCGGCAATCGACGTCTGGGCGCCTCGCTTGCTGCACGCAATCCGGTCGATCATATCCTCACGATCGTTGGTGAGAAACAAGTGTCCTCTGCCTGCCGAAAGCGGCATAAACCGGCAGAGAGCCCTCCCTGGAAAACATGCTAATCGTCGCTTCTGCGAGAGAGCTCTGCAATGCCGCTGGATCGGCAACACAGTGGATCATAATACAAAGCTCTCCGAAGGCCTCGCGAGGCGGTTTGTGCCAAGCAACTGAAATGATAAGGCCGGATCTGTCCGGCCGCATTGCATCCGGCAGCTCTCCTATCCGTCGCCACAAGCAAAACCACGTTCTGCACCCGCTCGGGCGGTCTCCGTGAATGCTACAGCCGCGCCCGGTATTATGCTTACACAAGACGCCGGCCTCCTTCTTCAGATCGTCCCAATCGATTTCCAAGGCCTCGCAGCATGCCACGCAGTCGCCGCACTCGCGGCCGGGTGCTAGGCCGGAAAACACTGATGTTCTTGCCGATATCTCTCTTCTCGTTTCTGATGGATGCACCAAAGAGCCTCATGTTTGAGCCGCGTTCGCGGATAGTGGGTGGCGCGGCTCGGGCAATCTGACCAGCCGACATGAATTCTTGAATCCGAGTGTCCGTCCAGCCTGTACGCCCTCGCGGCCGCTGCATGTGCGGGCCGCATCGCTGCCAGGGACAGGCTCGACGATACAGCCCGGAAGCCCGGTAAACGCCCCGGGAGCGCGATGCCGACCTGCTGGAGGAACGATAGGCGGCTGGATTTTGCCCCTGCGATGGGGTAGGTAGCTCGCGAGGTTGATGACCGGTTCGTAATAACGTTTCAGGACCCGGGGGCGGTACCCGGCGCCTCCACCATGAGCACATCGCGATGTGCTTTTGTTGGGGGCGAAATAGGATCGACTGGACGGTAAAAGGACCGCGAGTTCTATCTCGCTTCGGCGAGAGACGATGCGACTTTCGGTAAGGACTCGACCGGCCTGACGCAGGAGACCCCTGGTTCAGGTACCTGACCAAAACTCTAAATGCCAACGATAACGTTGTCATGGATGCCCGCCTCGCGGCGTAAGCATCTTGCGGTAGGGTAACCGTAGAAACAGAACCCGGAGCTTCGGCTCCGGGACCCACCACTTCTTCCTGTCTCGGCGCGCCTTCGGAGGCTGGCTCTTGGCTGCGAGGGCTGATTGCCACGTTGCCGTAGGCACCGGGTTGGCCCAAGCTGCCGTTATGACGGAAACTCTGACGACTGCAGCCCTGTGCGGACTCAAGCTCATCGGCGACACGGAGGTGGAGGCGGCCGTCGACGCCTTCCTGGCGGATCGGATGACCCCGCCGTTCGTGTTCAAGGAAGGCTACCGGCTGAGCCTCAGCAAAGCGGTTCGAAGGCATCCCGGTGCCAACGACCTCGTGACCCGCAATGCCGGCCCTTCCTTGACACGCCCCTTCGTGCGGGCGGCAATCCTGCAGGCCCGCCCAGCGAGAGGTTAGGCGCACGCGTCCGATCGCTGAATGCGGCGACCGACTCCTCCCGGCAACAGCCGGGGCGGCTCGGCGAGGGTGGCTTCCGGGGCGAGGATGCTCATCGGGCGGTCATCCCGGCCATGATCCGGCCCATCATGCGTACGCGGCCCGGCCGGGGCACCGGATTCAGGGCGCCCTCTAGCGCCTTTGCGAGGAAGCCCGGCCGCACCCTCGGTCGCCGCCCCAGCGCGTTCTGGCTGCTGGCCGCGATCGCGTCCGGCATCGCGCCGGAGCCCATCCGCATCGTCGCTCGCCGTCCGAAACCGGTCAGAATGGGGCCGGGCGCCGAGGACAGGACATCCCCTGCGTGGCCGCAACTCGGCGTGGAGGCCCTCGGCGAGGGTTTGCACGTAGGGGGCATGCCGGCGGCGTCGTTCGCCGCCCGCGGCACCCCTGGAACGCCACGAGCGAGTTCATCAGGACGATGCCGCCCCGTCTGGGCTCGCCGAAGCGCCGCGCGAAGGCCTGCGTCGCCTGCGCCAGCGCCCGGCAGTTCACCGAGCCAGGAGCCACCCAGGGCACGCAACGTCGTGCTCGTGCACGGCCTCGCTTGGAGAAGGATCCGCTGAAATCGCTCTGAGGTTCGCCTTCTTGGCGGCGGGGTGCAGGGGTAGCTCCAAAATCGAGCCGACTGATTTTCGAAGCGAGGACTACGGAGGAAGGATGCCGCCGGCATCCTCCTGCCACGAGAAGCGCAATATGCCCGCTGGTGCGCATAGTATGCGCGCAATCGGATTGCGCAATCTCCTCACCACAGCGTCCAAGAGAAATCATTTCGCCATTGCGCAAGTTCGTCTTTTGAAAAATCTAGATTAAAATTTCGATCGAATATATTCACCGACAGAATCAGACCTTAGACAGCAAACAAGCCAAATAAAAACCGTTAATACAAGCAGTACAGTCAGGATATTAGTCCGATATCAATCGGTACTGAAAATATACGTCATGGTGCTTCAGCCGAAATCATTGAGTCCCTCACACCCATCGGCTGGCTGCCAAGCTGAGATAATTCTCAGTCCATTGCCGTTCCGACGAAAGGGTCCGCGAAACCGACCGATGGACACTCTTCGTGACTGACGGGGCACCGCTATGCGGCGGCGTTCGGGACGGGACGAACGATGCTGTAGATCTCGATACCAGCGTCGAACCCTTTGAGAACACGCGGCCCGAGGGGGGCGGCATCGAAGAGTCCTTGGACCTGATCGGCCAGCGCTGAATCGATCAGGATCTGCCCGTCTTCGGCTGCAGCGCAGAGGCGCCCGGCCAGATTGACCACCGGCCCGATCGCCGTGTAGTCGAGCCGGTTCTCATACCCGATCTGCCCGACCGTCGCCGGTCCCATCGTCGCACCGACCCCGAAGCCGATGGCGTAGCCTCGGTGACGCCATTCGGCGACGAGGCTCTGCACAGCGTCCTGCATATCGATTGCCAGTCGCATCGCGGTCGGGCTGGCCTCCGGGCAGATAACGGGCGCATTGAGGAGAACCATCAGCCCGTCGCCGGTGAATTGTGTGAGGGTGGCACCGTGCTCGGTGATCACGCGACCCAGCGCCTCGAAATACGCAGCGAGGACGTGCATTACCTCGTCGGGAGCCGCTTTCGCCGAGAACGGCGTGAACCCGCGCAGATCGCAGAAGATCACCGCCACCTCCACGCGCCGCCCCTCGAGGAGGCTGTCGTCGCCCGTTCGGTCGACGAGTTCTGCGACCTGCGGCGCGAGGAAGCGCCGAAGGCGGGAGATGCGCTCCTGCCGCTCCTGCGAGAGGGCGAGTTCGCCCGCCATGGCGTTGAAGCGCTGGGCCAGCCGGCCGAGTTCGTCCGCCGAGGAGACCGGGATGCGATGGTCGAAATGCCCTGCGCCGATCTGCTCCGTGCCGTACTCGATCTGCCGTATCGGACCTGTCATCCGACGTGCCAGCCAGAAGGCGAGGATGCCGGCGAACGCGCTGCCGAGAAGGAGCAGGGCGCCGGTTCGCCGGAGCGCCTTGTCTATCGGCCCAAACGCTTCGAGCAGGGGCTGATGCACGATGACGGTCCAGTCGACGCCCGGAACCACGGCCATGGCAGCGACGACCGAAGCACCCGCCGTGTCACGACCGATCGCCGATCGGCCCTCGGCCCGGATCGCGTCGCGGAGCATCCGCAGCGGGCGCGCTGCGGCCGCGTCTCCGCCCCGGAGAACGAGGCTGATGTCGGGATGCGCGATGAGCCGGCCCTCTGCATCCAAAACAAACGCATGTCCGGTGCGGCCTACATGGATGGCCGAGATCACGTCCCAAATGAGTTTGAGATTGATCTCCGCGACCGCGACGCCGACGACGGCGCGATTGCCGGCGACCGCGATCCTCATGAAGGGCTCCGAGTCTCGAAAATAGGTCACCGGCCCGTACCAGATGCGGACCATGCGAGCTCCCGCAACCGCCGGATCGGCGGATCGGTCTACGAGGCTGCCCACTTGGTTGAGGCCGATGCGCGAGATGCGCAGCTGTTCCCTGCCAGCGCCGTCGACGAGCGTGAGGCTCACGATGGCCGGAACCTGACGCAGGAGCCGCAAGGCATCCAACCGTTGCCTCTCTTCAGCGCCCGCGCTCCAGGGAAGCTGGACCATCCAACCGAGCTGGTCGCCGATACCGTCGACGAAACTCTGGATCCGAGACGCGGCGGCCCGCGCCTCAACGCCCAGCAGCTCGTCCAGGCGTTCGCGCTGGTCTTGATAACCGAACCACGCCTCCATGCCCCCGCTCCCGAGGAGCGGCATCACGGCAGCCGCGAACAGCGCGAGGAAATACTTGCGCAGGAGGGACTGGCGAAAACCGGACGCGCCGGCCCGCCCGGGAGAGTCCGTCATGATCGGGAGAACGAGGCCCGCCTGCCGCTGCTGAGGGCACGCGTGTCACGCCTGCGTCTCCCCGGGAGAGTTGCACTCCGCTCCATGGGATGACCTCCCAGCGGCCCGAAAGCGTGCGCCGACTATGCCATGGGCGGAGCACCCCGTCAGTGCAGCGTTCGCGGACGGACCTTGTGGCGGACGCACGAGCTTTCCCGTCCGGAGGCTGAGTCGCGCAAGCGTGGGATCGACGGGCCGTACCTGCTCCGCCTCGATCGGCCTGCGCCGCGCGGAGGAAGCCCACAAGCCGAAGTGCTGCCGCTGTCGGATCGGAGTGTTAACCTGCCCCACGACCGCTATGCTGCGGATGCATGCGGTGGGCATCCCGCTGCGGGAAAGCGCCATCGTCGGCTGCGTGTCGGTTGTGCGCCTGAAGGCTCGCTCGACGTCGAGATCCTGATCGGACGATGGGGATCCCATGAGGCGGCGTGAGATCATCCTTGTGTTCGGGGCCGTGTCCGCCCTTCCGGTCTGGGCACGACAGCCGGCGATTCCGGTCGTCGGATATCTCGGCCTTGAGTCGCCTCAGATCTATGCCAGCCGTCTCGCAGCCTTCCGCCAGGGGCTGGCCGAGGCCGGGTTCCGTGAGGACCGCAACGTCGTGATCGCGTTCCGGTGGGCCGAGGGGCGTTACGACCGGCTGTCCGCGCTCGCGGCGGAACTCGTCCAGCAGCAAGTCTCGGTTCTGGCAGCACCGGGAGGTGCGCCCGTGGCCCTCGCGGCACAATCCGCCACGACGACGATCCCGATCGTGTTCGAGATGGGAGGCGATCCCGTCGCGCTCGGCGTCGTCGACAGCTTGTCGCGGCCGGGCGGGAATCTCACCGGCGTATCGAGCCTCAGCGTCGAGGTCTCACGCAAGCGACTGGAATTCCTGCATGAAATCCTGCCGGATGCTGGCATCGTCGCGGTTGTCGCCAACCCGACCAGCCCGACCGCAAACTCGCAGCTGCGCAACCTCCAGGCTGCCGCGGACACGATCGGGGTTCAGCTTCAGATTTTTCAGGCAAGCACCGAGGAAGAGTTGAGAGCGGTCTTTACAGACCTGCCGCGGGCGCAGGTGGGGGGTCTCGTCTTTACCTCCGATCCGTACTTCGCCAACCGCAGCAGCACCCTGGCGGATCTCGCGCTGCGCCACCGCATTCCAGCCATCACGCAGTCCCGCGATTTTCCCCTGGCGGGCGGTCTCATCAGCTACGGCGGTGACTTCGCGCAGTCGCACCGCAACGCCGGCATCTATGTCGGGCGGATCCTGAAGGGCGAGAAGGCCGCTGACCTGCCGGTTCAGCTCGTCACCAAGGTAGAGCTGTTCATCAACCTGAAGGCTGCAGCCGACCTGCGGATCAGCGTTCCGCCGGCTCTGATGATCAGTGCCGATCAAGTGATCGAGTGAAAATCTGAATTTTGGTCGATCACGGAAGCGGTCGAGCCTTTTTTGGCAAAGCTTGCTCACGAAACAATCTGCATGAACGGCTGAAATGCACCCATTCCTGCCATTCAGCCGATTCGGGCGATGTCTTCGAAGCGGATGTTCGCGGGCTGGGCGTCCTGTATGGTCCCGGCCTGCCGCTTGTCGCTGCCCGCAATCGGATTCAAAACGTGAAGTCGTGGCGAACCAAGATCGCGCGCCCAGCGGGCAATAGAATGAATGCGGTAGTCATCCGTGAGGATGAAGCTCGGCCGCGACTGTGGATTTGATCAAGCCACAGGGAGCTTGCGCCCCAACGCATTCAGCACATGCCGGGCCACTTGTTCAGACGATTGCGGGTTCTGACCTGTGATGAGGTTGCCGTCCTGAACCGAAAAGGACTGCCAGTCGGGACCGCGCTCGAAGCGGGCTCCGAGTTCCTTCAGCCGATCCTCCAGAAGGAAGGGCACGACGTTTGTCAGCCCGACCGCATCCTCTTCCGTGTTGGTGAAGGCACTCACTTGGCGGCCCTCCACGATCGAGCGCCCATCCGCACGCTGAGCGCGAACGAGGCCCGCTGGCCCGTGACAGACGGCTGCGACCACTTTGCCGCCCTCGAACATCGCTCCGATGACCTGCGCGAGCGTGTCGTCGGTGGCCGCATCCCACATCGGCCCGTGGCCGCCGGGCAGGAACACAGCATCGAAGGCGGCCGGGTTCACGCTGCCAAGGGCAGGCGAGTTCCGGGAGACTTGCAGCGCCTGCGCGTCAGCGATGAAGCGGCGTACCGAGGCTGGTGTTTCCTGCCGCTCGGCCGGTTCCTCACCGGGCCCATCGCCCGCCTCCGCCGGCAGGCTGCGCGGATCAAAGGGAATCTCTCCACCCCGTATGGAGACCAGCGTTATGTCGGCGCCTCCGTCAAGGAGCGCGTAGTAGGGTGTGGCAAGTTCCTCCAGCCAAACACCCGTCCGGTGACCGCTGGAGCCCAACTCGGCATGAGAGGTCGCAACAATCAGAACCTTATGACTGGGCATTGTGAGGCTCCGAGGCTGGGGATGTCGCAAATCAACCCCGGTGCGCACGGATGGGTTCTACGGGAGCCCAGTTGCGCCGTTCGTCAGTCCGACCGGCCGCATACGCTCACGACAGAGCTTTGGGCGCCTTCGCCACCCGCGCGAGCATCGTGAGCTGTTGCCTTCGAGGCGAGCCTGCCGCTTCGGCGGATTTGGGGACCTGTCGCAAACTCGGTTGCAATCCGCAGAAGAACCGTGTTGCCTCGCTTCCACGCTTTGTTCGTGACGGGACGTCCGAAGCTGCGTAAGAAACGAATGCCACATTTCCAATTCGGAGAAAGAGCTTCAGAGGTCAATTCCCGATTTGTTTGCTTCGTACCGTATGAGAGAGTGGAGCGATCTACTTTCGATCGACCCCGTTTAATTTGTACGCAATCAACTAACATAGTTGGTTGCGCTCCCTGCGGATCGAATTTACCGAGCTGGCCAACAATGGTGGCCACCGGTCCAAGTCTCGAATCTCCTGCGCCTCTCCAGCTTGGCAGAGTGCCGCCACTGAAGAAGGCCGATTCGAGGGTGCGCCAGGACATATCGCCCGAGCCTGATGACACGCTGCCCGGCGCGCGCCGGAACCAGCGAGCCTGCGAAGCGGCACAGGGGCTGCGATGGCGCGACCGCTCGATCCTCTGTTCGCGGCCGTCGTCTGCCCATGAGCAGGGATTCATCGGCATCGCCGACACACATCGCAGATCGGACTTCCTGAACGCGGCCGGGCGCAAGACGGTCGGACTCCAACCTGACGACGGCATCCCGGCCACCCCGATCTCGGCCTTCCTGCACCCGGCTGACCGAGCCGCCATCCGCGACGCGGCGCTGCCGAGACTGGTGGCGGGACGGCCGTTGGGACGACAAGTTCCGGTTCCGGCATTTCAGCGGTGCGCCCAGGACGAGAGTCTGCGGGCGCGGCTTCGAACTCTCCGATGAGTGCAGAGCCTTCAAGCCGTCTCTCAGACCCGCTGGCCGCCACTTCGACACGAGCCCGGACGGAGGAGACCGTGGAATCCGGGAATTTCCTCACGGGTGGCGGTCATATGTCCATCCGCATTCGACAGCAGGACTGGAGACCCACGCCGCTCGGCCCCATCGAGGCGTGGTCACACGCGTTGCGGCACACGTTGGGCAGCATGCTCAACTCGGCCTTTCCGACTTACCTCGCCTGGGGACCTGACCTCATCAGCTTCTACAACGACGCGTACCGGCCCATCCTCGGCATCAAGCCAGAGGCGCTCGGGCGTCCCTTTCGCGAGGTCTGGGGCGAGGCATGGGACCAGATCGGGCCGGTGGCGGAGCGCGCGCTCCGGGGAGAGGCGAGTTACCAGGAGGATTATACCGTTACGGTGGATCGCCATGGGTCTCAGGAGGAGACCCTCTGGACCTTCGCCTACTCGCCGGTCCGGGATGAAGGCGGCAGCGTGCAAGGCGTGCTCTGCCATGTGTACGAAACCACCGCGCGGGTCCGCACGGAGGAGCGGCTCCGATCCGCCTTGCGCGAGATCGAGGCGCAGCACGCGCGCTTTGGCGCACTGATCGAGCATCTCCCTTTCGCAGCCGGCCTGTTCGGGGCCGATGGAAGAGCACTGCTCACCAATCCGCTTTGCCGGCAGTTTCTTCCCGGCGGCAGGGCTCCCTCCATCGATCCGGACGTGCAGCCTCAGTGGACCGGCTTCGACACCGAGGGCCGGATCCTCAGCCCATACGAGTACCCCTTCGCGCGGGCGACGCGGGGCGAGATCGTGCAGGACGTCAGCTTCCTGCACCGGACCGAGGACGGCAACGAGCGCTGGATGCGAGTCAGCGCCATTCCGGTGCGGGAGCAGAGTGGCAGTATTCGGCAGGCCATCATGGTGGTGCAGGACGTCGATCGGGAGAAGCGCGCCGAGGTGGCCCTGCGCGAGAGCGAAGAGCGCTTCCGGCGGTTCGCCGCGCATTCGGCGAACGTGCTCTGGCTCGCCAACTTGGAGAGCGGGCAGCTCGATTATCTCAGCCCGGCCTTCGCGCAGGTTTGGGGCATGCCCACCGAGGATATGCCGGATGTCGCGAGTTGGCTCGCAAGCGTCCACCCGGAGGACCAAGACGGCGCGGCGCGAGCGCTGGAGCGGGTCGGTCGTGGCGAGACGCTGGTCCTGAAGTACCGCATCCTGCGTGGCTCGGACCGCGCCGTGCGCCGCATCCGGGACACCTTCTTCCCGATCCCAGCGGTCGACGGGCACGCTCGACTGGTGGGTGGGATTGCGCAGGACGTCACCATCGACACCGGCCTGCGCGCCTACGTGGTCGCGGTCGGAGATGACGCCCGGCGCGGCCTTGTTGCTGCCCTGCAGGCCGCCGGGTACGAGGTTCAGACGTTTGTGAGCGGTCAGGCCTTCCTCAAGATGGCGAACTCGCTGATGCCCGGCTGCGTCGTGCTCGACCTGGAGGAGGGCGGCAGCTTGGGTGTCGCGAGTGAGCTGAAACCCTCGCGCTCGCACCTGCCCGTGGTGGCGGTCGGTGCGAGCGCGGGCGACCTCGGCTTCGGGGTACGCGCCATGAAGGCGGGAGCGGTCGATTTCCTCGAAGCCCCCTGGACACCGGAGGTGCTGCTGTTCGCGGTCAAGACAGCGCTGGCCGAAATCCGCGACGCGGCGGAGCGGACACACGCGCGCGATGAGTCCCGTGATCGGATCGCCGCTCTGTCGGCACGCGAGCGTTCGGTGCTGGAGGGGTTGCTCGGGGGCGGCACCAACAAGAGCATCGCCCGGACGCTGGGCCTGAGTCCGCGCACGGTGGAGATCTACCGCGCCCGGGTGATGGAAGCGCTCGGAGCCCACACCCTGCCCGAGGCCGTTCTCATCGCGACCGAAGCTGGGGTGCGGCCCGCCCTCCAGGACGGCGACTAGAGCTGTTCCCGATCACATCGCGACGGTCGAATCGTCTTCTTATCCGGCTGCGCCGCGGTCGTTGCGGCACTCCTGCGGGGTGACGCAGGTGAAAGCCTGTCGGATCGCCGCCCAGAGATCCGGGATGATGCGAGTTGCCGCGCTGCGCAGCAGCGCCTTAAGTTTTGCGAAGACACGCTGAGGGGTCCCCAACCGACAGGCCGGTTGGGGGGGCCCCTGATCGGGTGGAGATCAGGGCTGTAGGACGGCAGGTCCATGAGCCTGGCTCCCGCGGCCTCGATCGCGTCCTGTACGCCCGCGATCTTGTGGGCTGGCAGGTCGTCCATGACGACGAGGTCGCCAGGCTGCAGCACCGGGATCAGGGTCTCGGTGACGTCGCTGCGGAAGCGCCTGCCGTTGGTAGGGCCATCCAACAGCGCGGTGGCACACAGCCCGCGGGTGCGCAGGACGGCTGTGACGGAGGTGGTTTTGTCGTGGCCATGCGGCGCTGCGAGCCGGCAGCGCTCGCCGCACGGAGCCCAGCCGTGGCGGCACGCCAGGTTGGTGTCTGCGGCCGTCTCGTCAAGGAACACCAGCCGGTCCGGGTCGAGCTCGCGCAGGAAGAGACGCGGCTCCTGCTGGGAGATCGCCAGGATCAGGCCGGCATGCGGCTTGATCCGCTGCAAGCTGTGATCGCAGCCCATCGGCTTGGTGACGCGTTGGCCCTCGTGGCGGAGCGCTCCGCCCAGGGGCTTGCGCTCGACACGCTGACCCCGAAGCGGGCTGCGGCGCGATGGCAGGAGGCCAGTTGCTGCCACCGCAGCAAAGACACGCTCGCGCAGGTTCACAGACAGCGGCGAAGGCAGGCGCAAGCTCCTTCAGCCGTCAACGCCCCGCCCGCAAACCCGTCTCAAGCGGCGCGGGACCTGCTCGAAAACCCGTCTGATGCCGGTCGCGATCCCGGCAGGGGCGGGCTCAACATCGCATACCTCTTGCGCGTCCACTCAAACGAAAAGGAAATCACCCGAGTTGAGATCAGCCTTGTGCACGCCGAGCAAAGTGACCGTGTTGCCTCCGCCAAGTTCGATAATGGCATCGTGTGCAGCGTTCTCGCTAATATGCGACTTGAGCGCAGTGTAGCTTTTTGTCCATGATGCGAGGGATTTTGCCAGCTCGATGTACTCACCATTCTGACGCGGGTTGAAATCTTCAATGATGTCTTTGCCCACTGGAGCAGGTCCAAAATGAAATATATCGGCGCCTGGCCCACCATTGAGGTGATCGTTGCCTGGACCTCCATCCATCCAATCGTTCCCCGTTCCCCCAAACAGCCAATCGTTTCCGCCACCGCCCGAGAGTTTGTCGTTCCCCGCCAAGCCAAACAGATGATTAGCGCCTGCTGTGCCCCTCAGCGTGTTGGCAGCAGCAGTGCCGGTGAAATCCAACGTGTCGAGGCTTTGCTGCGGAGTAAAATATGGTAAGAAGCTATTCTTTGCATCCTGGCCGATTACATCAGTGATACTTGACTCCTGCCCAAGGTACTCGATATTTAAGACGGTTTTGCCTGCTGATTTTGCTGTTTTGAGCAACCCTTCGCTGTAACTTACCATGGCCGGATCGTTATGAATGCCGAGACCAGGGACGCCATAATATAAGCTTTCCTTATTAATGCCATCAATAGCATTCAAAAATTGGGCTTGCGGGACAAGATCCTCGCCGCCGTTGCTATAAATATGGAAAGCAGGATTTATTTTCTTCGCATATGCGGAGATCTGGGCGACAAGATCAATCATGCGCTCTGCAGAGGTTTTGGTTGACCCGTCTGCAAACGCATAATTGTCGTACTGATGGAATATACTCACGTTGTCGAGGAAAACTCCGTCGAAACCTGCCTTTATGATACGGTCAAGATAGGCGGCTGGACTGCCGAAAAGGATGTTTTTCCATCCTTGTTCCCAATAATGCACGGAAAAACTTCCAGCCCAATTAGGATCATAACTGTCGAGCCAAGGCGGAGGCGCCGAATTCCAGGATGGATTCCAATAATCACGATAGCTTGATGCTTGTCCGACGCTCATATATGAGAGTATTTCACGATGGCCGACGCCGTTCGCGGGTGTTTCCATAAGTTTGACTTCTGAGGCGTAGTACGACCGGATAGACGTCCCGTCCCACCAATCGCGATCCACTACTGCCATCTCATATGGGGATGAAGCAATCTCGTTCGGTTGTGCGTTCTGCAGTTGGATAGCCCAACTCTTGAATGCCATGACCGCCTCCCGCTTATCTGTCTGGGCGCTCCCGTTACTTTCCCTCAAAGCGCATCAAGACACTTCGGGTGCAGATCAATCCGTGAGCAGGGCAGAAATCTCTGGCTGTATATGGCAGAATGGCAACCCATAGTACGGAGCACGACCAATCAACGGATTTTTCGGATCGTTGCCGAACTTTGGTATTCGGCCCCATGTTTTATCCCCGGCCTGTCCGAGGGCGCGCGTCCACGAACGGTTCCAGATCTGTAGAAAACCTTCCGGCAGACCTTCGCTCGCTTCACGGTCGATGAGTGCCGCAACAGCCTCGCCGCCACCGGCTACGATAACGACTTGGCCGTCGCTAAGATGAACGGTCATGGCTCTAGGTCGCAGCTTGGCGCCCGCGAAGGAAGCAGGCCGCAATGGCCCCGGAGACAGCCGGCGAACGCTTAAAGGTAGCCGGCCTCGAACTCCGCGAGCTGACGCAGCCGCTGCGGTTCGAGTATTCGCAGGCAGCTTCCCCGCAGCGAGATCAGCCCGTCGCGCCGCAGGACTTGCAGCACGCGGTTCACGTGCACGCTCGACAGGCCGAGCGTGTCGGCCAGATCCCCCTGCGTCAACGGCAGATCAAACTGACCGTCCGAGACTTGGCCAATCGAGCCCAGGCGCTCCAGCAATTCGCACAGGAGATGCGCGGTGCGCTCAGGACCCGAGCGCATGCCCATATTGGCGATCCACTCGCGGGCCGTCGCCTCTTCGGCAAGCCTTGCGCGCTGCAGCGCCAGCGCGATGCGGGGATGCCGGCCGAGCAGGTCGACATACGCCGGGCGCGGGACCTTGGCGATCCGGCAGTCGGTCAGAGCCTCGATCGCGTGGTCGAGCGGGTACCTGTGGAGCGCGCCTCGGTCACAAAGATCACCGGGGATGAGATAGGCCAAGATCTGGCGCCGGCCCGACAAGCGGCGCTTGAAGCGGCTGGCAAACCCGGCGAAGACGATGAGCGCGTGCTCGGCCACGCATTCCTGCTCCACGAGAACGGCGTGCCGCTCGACCGATCGGACGTAGCCGGTCAGCCCTTCAAGCGCCGCTCGATCCTGCACCGTGAGTGGGGCAAAGCCATCGAGCTTCCGAGCCAGCGTACAGACGGGGCCGCCCCCTTCCGGTACCGGAGCCAGGTGCCGTGGCACGCGAGCGGCTCCCGAGATGGTGGGATCCATCGCGGCGATTGGGGCGAATATCACTATCGGGCCTCCTCCTATGAGGGTGCCCTATTCACCCTTTGCCGACGGGCGAGTATATCCGGCCCATCCCTTAGGAGCCCTCCGATGCGCGGGCTTCGATGCCCTCTCCCCGGTAGGCCATCGCAGGGGAAGGCCGGCGCAGCTGCCCCCCCTCGCCCGACCGCGATGCCTGACTTGGAAAGGCGGGACGCGGCCCACTCCCGATGGGCGCGCCACCGCTGCCGTTTACAAGGTTCAATGCCCGCCCGGACCAGCGGATCACCCTGCAGGGAAGCTGTCTCAAGCGTGACAACCACCAACTGGGCCACGCGCTTCTCCGCCGAGGCGTTCAGCGACACGCGCTTTGCACCCTCTTCCCGCTCTCGGTTGGACGCGCTTGCGGCGCCGGATGCACACTGGGCGCGAGCGAGGTCTGGTCGTAGCGGCTGCGGGTTGCAACGTGCTTGGGAGTCGTTCTAGCCCGTTGCTTCGCAGGCCTGCAGCTCCGGCAGGCTGGTACAACCGTCAGCCTCGCCAGCGTGTTTCCAAAGGGGCGGAAGCAGGGCTTTGAGACCCTGCGCAACGCCGTTCTGGACCGGCCGAGATTCCTTCATGCTCATCGGAGATCCGGAAGGTGCCCGGTAGAGGAGATCCACGGCATTCCAAAAGGCGGCGCGCTCGGCGGGCGTCAGGCGGCTTAGGACGATCCGGATCTCGGCCATTGCGGTGGCAGCACAGGCGCCAAGGTCATCGGGAGTGAAGGGAGCCTGGGATTTGGCCATGTGAAGCCCTGCGGACGCTTCGAGTTCTCCGGGACATGAGTGTGGTGCTGCGGGCGACAATTCGGGCGGCTCCTAAGGCAACTTCCTGAGCAGCTTGCCCGTCCGGCATCTCACCGAGGCTGGATCGGGATGCCATGCCGGCTATCGGCGGCCGGGCGGCCACCCCTGTGGACGCAGAGGTGTTACTGCGCGTCTCACAGGGCGATCAGGGCCGGCCCCCAGGTCTCACGCGGATCCCGCCCACAGGCGAAGCAAGCCCGTTCCGGACCGGAGAAACCTGCTCACATAGGAGGCTTCCTAAGGCGTTGTCCTTAGGAACGAGGCGGCGCTCGGCCGGTTCGCACCATTGCAACCCCGACCGACGTCCCCGCGGGGGCTCCAGCCCTTTCGCGCCGTACAGCTTCGAAGTTGACTCTCGCACATCAGCTGATGGGAGAAGAATGCGATGCGAGCCTTGGTTTGGCACGGCAAAGAAGACATCCGGTGCGATACCGTTACTGACCCTGAAATCGAGCAGCCACGCGACGCCATCATCAAGGTAACCAGTTGTGCGATCTGCGGCTCGGACCTGCACCTGTTCCATAACTTCATCCCGGCGATGCTGCCCGGTGACGTCATGGGACACGAGATGATGGGGGAGGTCGTCGAGGTCGGGCCTGAGGCCAAGCACAAGCTCAAGGTCGGCGAGCGGGTGGTGGTTCCGTTCACCATCATCTGCGGCGAGTGCGACCAGTGCAAACGCGGCAATTTCTCGGTGTGCCAGACCACGAACCGCAAGAAGCACCTCGCCGACAAGGTGTTCGGCCACGCGACGGCTGGCCTATTCGGCTACACGCATCTGACCGGCGGCTATCCTGGCGGGCAGGCCGAATATCTTCGCGTTCCCTTTGCCGATGCGACGCACATCAAGGTGCCGGATGGCATCCCAGATGAGAAGGTCCTCTTCCTCGGTGACATCTTACCAACCGGATGGCAGGCCGCTGTCCAGTGCGACATCCAACCGACCGATACGGTCGCGATCTGGGGCTGCGGTCCCGTTGGTCAGATGGCCATCCGCAGCGCCGTCCTGCTCGGCGCCAAGCAGGTAGTCGCCATCGATCATTTGCCGGAGCGCCTGGAAATGGCGGAAGCCGGCGGCGCCATCACGATCAATTTCGATGACGAGAGCGTTATTGAGCGTCTGAACGAGCTCACGGGCGGCGAGGGCCCGGAGAAGTGCATCGACGCCATCGGGTTGGAAGCCCATGTCTCAGCCTCGCAGCCCGATACGGTCTACGACCGCGCCAAGCAGATATTGGGAGTGGAAAGCGACCGCCCGCACGTCCTTCGCGAGATGATCTACGTCTGCCGCCCGGCTGGGGTGATTTCGATCCCAGGTGTGTATGGCGGGTTGGTAGACAAGATGCCGATGGGCCAGTTGATGAACAAGGGGCTGACCATCCGGACTGGCCAAACGCACGTCAACCGTTGGACCGATGACCTTCTACGCCGCGTCCAAGAGGGGCAGATCGACCCATCGTTTGTCATCACTCACACCGTGGGCCTCGATGAGGGACCCGAGATGTACAAGGTGTTCCGCGATAAGCAGGACAGCTGCATCAAGGTGGTTTTGAAACCCTGAAGACCCGGGGGCAGAAGACATGGCTTACTACATCTCGAACATTGCCCGGTCCAAAGGCGATCCGAAAGTCATCCACTCGGGTCCCAGTTCGCTGGGGACTGCTGACCGCATGGCCAAAGCACTCGGCTGGTTCAGCATCGGGCTCGGCATGACGGAGCTGATTGCGGCTGAGCGCATCACCCGTGCACTCGGGATGGAGGGCAAAGAAGCGCTCGTGCGAGCGTTCGGCGTCCGTGAACTCGGGCACGGCTTCTTATCCCTCTCCCCAGACAAGCACGTTGGATTGTGGAGTCGCGTCGTCGGAGACGGGCTCGACATCGCCACCCTGATGAAGGCCATGCGGCATGACAATCCGAAGCGCGACAACGTCGGGATTGCTCTTGCAGCGGTTCTGGGGGTGACGCTGCTCGACATCATCAGCGCGCAGGGGGTGACGGCCCGCCACAGCCGTCCCCGTGGCCGGCTACGCTCCTACCGGGATCGGACAGGCTTCCCGCAGGGCACTCAAGCGGCGCGAGGCGCAGCCAAGGACTTCCAAGTGCCTCCGGACATGCGGGCCGTGCCAACCCTCGCAGCGGTCTCCCAACGTGCACCGCAAGAGAAGGCACGGCCTCACTGACCGATCGACGATACGGCTGCGTTCGAGCCGCGTTCACGCTGCAAGGTGGCAGCTGCATCCTGCACGAACATCGCCATGCGGTGGAGGCAAGCGTGATCAGGCTCAGAACAGTGACCCTGTTCTTTGGAACGCTCCTGACCCCCACATGCATGGCACAGCAGAGTGTAGCGCCGCCTCAGGGTCCAGCGCGATTGCGCCAGGTCGCCAGCTTCGACCGCCCAGTGACTGAAGTGCCCGTTTCGACGGAAGGGCGCATCGTCGTCAACTTTCCGCGTTGGACGGAGAATGTACCGATCTCGGTTGCCGAGGTAGCACGCGACAGCCAGATCAAGCCCTACCCGGATGACGATCAACGGCTCTCTCGTGAAAGGTGAGCGCGTCAAGCCATTCACAAACAACTGTGGAGAGTGCGCCTCGTGCAAGCGCGACTACTTCTGCGCCTGCGGACGCCAATAAGCCTACCGCCGACAAGGTTTTCGCGTGCTGACCAACGCCTGAGACTGGAAGGTTGGCTAGTCTGATGCTGCCTGTGCTCGAACGGGCGTTGGGCGCGCTCGTCATGGGCTTCGTCCTCGCCGACATCTTCCTGACAGTCCTTTACGCGCGCATCGGGACGGGCCTGATCGCGGACCGGGTCGCCCATCTCACATGGGCGATCTTCCGCCGTGCCGCCGATCAGTTCGGGCAGAAGCGGGACGTCGTGCTCTCGTTCTGCGGGCCGGTCATCCTGATCGCCTTCGTCCTGCTTTGGGCACTGGGACTGACCCTCGGGGCCGGCCTGATCATCCACCCCGCGCTCGGGACGGCCGTTCGAGCGAGCACCGGCGAGACCCCGGCTGACTTCATGACCGCCCTCTATGCCGGCGGCAGCAGCATGGCGATTGTGGGGGCCAGCGACTTCAAGCCGGTCACGGACGCCTACCGCCTCCTCTATCTGGTGAACTCGCTCGTCGGAATGTCGGCGACGTCGTTGGTCCTGACCTACGTCATGCAGGTCTACACCGCGCTTCGGCAGCGCAACGCGCTGGGACTGAAGCTCCATCTTTTGGCGGGTGAAACCGCGGATGCGGCCGAACTCCTGGCTCGGCTGGGGCCGCAGGGGCAGTTCACGTCAGGCTACACCCACTTGGCCGACGTTGCGGGGTCCATGGCCGAGATGAAGGAGGCGCACCACTTCTATCCCGTGCTGTTCTACTTCCGCTTCCGGCAGTCCTTCTATTCGGTCTCGGCACAGACCTTCATCGCCCTCGACGCAGTGTCACTGATCCGCAGCGGGATTGCAGACCGGCAGGCAGCATGGCTGAAGGAGACAGCCGCCGTCGATGCAATCTGGCGCGTTGCCATGCTGCTCGTCGTCACGCTCGAAACGACGTTTCTGCCCGGACATCTGCCGGCCCCGGCCGAGGTGAACAGCGCCGAGAGCGAGGCATGGCGCACCCGCTTCGCAGCGGCTGTCAGGCGGCTCTCAGCAGCCGGTGTCGAGACGATGCCGGGTGAGGCAGGGGCTGAGACTTATCTCGCGCTGAGAGCACAATGGCAGCCGCATATTGCGCGACTGGCACCCGCGATGGACTACCACATCGGCGAATTTGAACTGGCTGGAGAGAAGCGCCGCTGATCCGCTGCGTCGCTCCGGGACTGGTACTCCGGCCGTTTCAGGCTTCGAGAAGGGTGGTCCAAGCCTGCATGTCTGAGGCCGTGCGCTGAAGCGCTAACCTTGCAGGTCCTGGGAAGTAGCCACCTGCGCGCCACGCCGGAACTCGCTGGGCAGCATCCCGAACAAGGCTCTGAATCGACGTCCGAAGTGGCTCATGTCCGAGAACCCCCAGCCATACGCGATCTCGCTCACCGTCCGGTGCGCCTGCGCCGGATCTGCGAGCGCTTGGCGGCAACGCTCCAGACGCCGCGTCTGAAGGAGTTGCATGATCGACGTACCGTCATCCGCGAGCACGGCGTTGGCGTAGCGGACGCTGACGCCCGCTGCTTGTGCGGCGGCGGCAACCCCGAAGCTTCGATCGCAGAGGTTCGCCTCGACCGCCGAGCGCACCCTCGTGCGGACCAACGAGCGCGCCGAGGAGCCCTGCGCCGAACCCCCACCGGGTGCCCGGCTGAACGAGAGGGCGATGAGGTCCAGAATGTGCGGCTCGACGCATTCCCCTACCGCCGCGCTGAGGCCGTTCGCGTGGAAGGGTAGCAGGCTGAGATACGCGGATGTTAACCGGCCCTCGGCATTCGCCGGGAGGGCCCGCGCCGTCAACTCGCGCGCCCTCCCGACGCGGCCTTCCAAAGCGTTGCGCGCGACCTTGAACACAAGCAGTTCGGAGCCGCCCGAGAACTGGGCCGCGTAGGGAACAGCAGGGTCGAGCAACGTGACGTCCCCGGGCTCCAGCCCGACCTGATGGCCATCCTGCTCCAGCATCAATCGTCCGCTGAACTGACGGCAGACGAAGATCTCGTCGGTGGCGCCGCGCGCGATATGCCGCCTCGTGCGCGAGACGATCATGTCCGAACTCTTGAAAAAGGCGACACCGTTTGTGCCGATCGCGCCGACGTGAAGCTCCGCTTGGAATGATTTGCGGCAGGTCGGCTTGGCGTCGTGGTCGACGATGCCTTGCCGAGCGATGTCATGCCAATGGGCGAACCGATCGCGCACATGAATTCGGTCGGTCGTGAAGATGGTCCGCATTTTAGTCTCCCATCAGCCCTGGCAGTCGATGGTTTGTGCCGGCTCAGTCGATCCCGTTGCGTCGTGAGCATCATATAAGCCCTGCAGTTGAACCGCGGGTGCATACCGCCTCGCAACCGGACGAAGGCCCCGTGCCACGCTTTTTCTTCGACATCGACGATGGCGAAAGGATCCGGGATACCGAGGGATATGAGCTTCCCGACTTGAACGCGGTCCGTGCGCTTGCGCATCGGGCGGCCGGTGAACTGGTCGCACACGAGCTACAAAAGACAGGTGCGAGCCGTGTCCGTGTGGACGTTCGGAATGAAAATGGGGAGCGCATCCTCAGCGCTCTCGGTCATGGCGCTGTGGTGATTGCGGCACCGGCTGACGCGCTGGATGCCATTGGGGCAGGTGGTGAAGGCGGTGCTCCGAGCCCCCTGGATCGGACAACCCGGCCTACCATCGGGTCTCGTCTGGCCAGCGATGAAGACGGGAGAGCATCGCTGCGTCATCTCGTGAGCATGCTGTTGGACGAGATCAGGCGCAGGGTCGCGCGGAGTCTTGGCGCCGCTCAGCACAAGAAGATGAAAGTCAAAAAAGAGGAAGATCGTGTTTCAAAATTCCCACCTTCGGAACGCTGATCTCATTGAAATGACCGGCGAGATCGTGTCGGCCTATGTAACGCGCAACCATGTGTCCGCAGCAGAAATTCCGCCTTTGTTGAGCAGCGTCCACGCGGCGTTGACGGGCCTCGCCAGCGGGGCTGCGCCGACCGTTGCGAAACAGGAGGAGAAGCCGACACCTTCGCAGGTGCGCAGGTCGATCACGCCGGACGCGCTGATCTCGTTCATCGACGGCAAGCCCTACAAGACGCTCAAGCGCCACCTCGCGATGCATGGGCTCGATCCCTACAGCTACCGCCAGCGCTACGGCCTGCCGAGCGATTACCCGATGGTCGCTGCCGCTTACGCCGAGCAACGCTCTGAAATTGCCAAAGCGAGCGGCCTGGGGCGCCCGGGCAGGATGGCGGAGGCCGAGCGAGCAAGCAGCGGCGGAAGCCGGAAGGAACGGTGAGGCTCGGCACACGCGCCACACCTCAAGGTTTCTCGCGATGCGCTCGGCAACTGCGATCAGGGCGATGTGACGGCCAGCGCGAGAGGCGGGAGCGGAAGGTCGGCTTCCGCGCAAGGCCGTCGCTCATGAGGGAGTGGCCGGGCGAGTTCGGATGTTTCGCCTGATGTTCGCTGCGATCCTGGGCGGTGTGGGGACCATCACCCTGCTCTGGCCCCTGGGCGAATGCATCGCGCTTCTCAGCGTGCCGTTCGGCGGCAGCATCTCGGCCATCGGGGCGGCGGCCTATCCGGTCACCCAGCCGCAGGAGGGCGAACAGAACGCCGAGATCGCGCCGGAAGGCCGGCGGAAGCCGGCTCGCTCAACGGCAGAGACGCCTCGGGCACGGGCGGAATGAAGAACAATGCACTCCACGCGCGTCGAGGGAGGTCGTGCCTTGGCTAACGCCTTCATCCGCCGCCTCGAACAGGCGGGCACGCTGGCAGACCTTGAGCAGAAAGTGCTGCTGTCACTCGAGTTCGATACGCAAGAGCTGGCAGCCCATCAGGCCATCATCGGCCAGCAGGCTGAGCCTGTCCTTTGTCTGATGATGCGCGGCCTCGCCTGCCGCTACGCAACACTGCCGGACGGCACACGGCGGATTGCCGCTTTCCTCATCCCCGGAGATCTCTTCGGGCCGCCGGCGGGCTTCCCCTCCGAACTGGCCTGGCGCGTCGGCACCCTTACCAGATGCAGCGTTGCCGAACTGCCCCGACCAGATCTGTGCATGCTGAGCAGCTATCCCGGCATCAAACGCGCCCTTCGCTGGCTGATGCGGGACGAGCTCAACCGCGCCCGTGCATGGCTCTTGAACGACAGCCAGGCGTCCCTGCAACGCGTGGCCCACCTCCTGTGTGAGTTGCAGGCCCGCCTTGAGGCTGTCGGGCTCGCAGGACAAGACGGATGTGAGTTGAGCCTGTCTCAGGCGGATCTGGCTGACGCCGCGGCAACCTCCCATGTGCACATCAGCCGGATCCTGCAGACCCTCTGCAGTCACCAGCTTGTGTCTCTGGGACGCCAGAAGTTGACCATCACAGATGTCCGGCGACTGCGTGATCTGGCAGGGTTCGATCCCAGCTATCTCGCCGCTCGAAGGGCTGAGTTCGAGCCTGACGATCTGCTCGTCAGCGGCTTGACCTGACCGATATTTTGGACCGGTCCAATTGGGAGGCGACTGCACGGTCGTGACCATGAACAGCCGGAAGGCCAGGTCGCGTCGCGGAGATCGCGTCCCACGTACGGCAGCCTTCCGTCGGGCACCGGGCGCCGTCAATTCGTCCGACGATGCGTTCCGATTGCGACCGGACGGGTGGTCCAGCGAAGGCTGGATGCCCCGGATGCAGCTGTCGAAGCGTGCAATGCGTCCGGGCAATCCGGCCTCGTCGACGAGCAGTCGTCGCTTGGGCGGAGCCCCAGACCGGCAGCAGACGCAGTCAGGAATTGTAGGTGACGAGCGAGGTCACCAACGCGCCGTGCTCGCGGAGCAGAGCCTGCGCCTCCGCATCGCTCGCCGCGGCTCGACTGGGAGCGGAGGGCGGGATTTCGTAGACGTCGTAGTGTGCGGAATCGCTGTCGGGCTTGACGTAGCCGAAGCCGCGCGGAGCGCGGCCGGCGTGGCGGTCGAACAGGCAGACTGCGTCTGCCGGCGAGACCACGTTCCCGGCCGAGCCGAAACGGGCCGTGTCGCCGTAGACGCGGTCTGTACCTCTCTCAATCGCAACGAAGCGTGCCATACCGATCCTTCTCTATCCTCTGAGGGAGCTCTCATGCGGGAGGGCAGGCAGGAGCCGCGGCCCCCGCCGGAGCCGGGGTCAGGCGGCCGTCAACCGCTTGGTGTTCGCGGCGACATGCTCGCGGTAGCGCGCCACCACCGTCTCGCAGGAGCCGCCCGTCATCAGCGTACCGGATGCTTCGATGAAGGCGCTGACCTTCTCGCTCACCATCTGCTGGGCTTCGACACAGCCCTCCGAGCCGCCCCAGGCGAGTTTCACGAGCCGAAGCTCAACGACCTTCTGGGCCTCGAGGGCCAACAGGGCGACGGCAAAAGGGTTGTACATGCAGGCTCCGCGTTGCGCGGTTCCGGAGACACGCGCCTGAGAAAAAGAGAAGGGGCGGCCGAAGCGACCGCCCCTCTGACAGGGAGTGAACGCCGGACACTTGCCCGGGGTTCAGATGCTTTTCTCGCCTCAGCGAACCAGCGTCGGAGCCTGCGCGACGCTGGCGAAAGCCTTGCTGGCCTCCTCGACGGCGCGGGCGGAGGTCTCGGTGATCGCCCGGCTGTCCTGAACGATGTGCTGCAGGTTCTCGCGCGCCAACTCGCTCTGGATCGCGGCAAATTCCTGGACCGACTTGGCACGGGTCAGCTTGTTCAGCCCCTCGAGGTTGCGCTGCCACTGGCTCTGCGCCAGACCGAACCAGCTACGCGAGGCATCCTGGAAGGCTTGGGTCAGCACCGTGCCGCAGCGCGCGACCGCTTCCAGGTTCTGCTTCGACTGGCGGGCCAGACGCTCGCTGTCCTCGCCCGTGAAGCCCAGCGTCTTCGTGAAGCGCTCCGCGACCTCACGCGCCTGCTGCGAGGCCGTCTCGACACTCCGCTGCACGATCTGCTTGGTATTCTGAGCGGCCTGCTCCTGCAGATTGGCCAGCTTGTTCACGCCGTCGCGTGCCGCATCGGCGAATTGCCGGCCCTGCTCAGCGGTCTGGTCGACATTCGCCTTCGCAGCGTCCGCGGCTTGGCCGGTTTGCTCGGCCTGCTTGCCCTGATTGATCGCCATCATCGCTCCTTCGGCTAAAAGTTATGTATTCATAGCGACTGCAATAAGATTATAAGCACATATGCTTTGCTGACGAAGCATAGCAATGCTCTTACCGCACTGCACCTAAGTCACATTTTGGGGCTCTCGTTCAAGCCCGATCAATGCTTTTTGATCCGTATTAATTTCCAGCGTATTGCGTCAAATGTTATAGCCTTCCGCAAGCTTCTGACCGCATTGCACAATATCGACGCGGTTTTCGAAGGACGGAGCGGACGGATGCGGCCGGTGCCTGCACCGATGCTGCAGCCGGTCGTGCCGCATGGGGCCGCGCCAGCAGAAGGCCGCGAGAATGCTGTCCGCGTTGCTGCCTGTGTCGTGGTCCCGGTCAGGCGGTCACGCGCACGACCTTCGTCATTCGGACGGCAGCGATCTCCTCGACGGCTGGCAAGCAGCGCAGAGCCTTACGTCGTGCGTCCCGCCACACGCCGGTCGCAGCGTCCCACCAGCGGCCGTCACCCAGTGAACGGCACGATGTCCCGGTGCGCTCTCCTGGTTCTTGTTCAGGAGACGAGGGTGAGTTCGCCTTCGAGCACAGCGCGCTCGCCAGTGGCTGATTTGACCCGGTACGCCGGCTCGCCCGTCCGCTCTTCCGGCATGAGCCGAATGATCTCGAAGGTGCTGCTCGTCGCGCTCCCGCTATCCGCGGAACCGAACCGCCGAGCCTGACGCACCCGCTGGCCGATCTTGAACTTGTGAGACATCTTCGATCCTCCTGAATGGGCCACTCTGCGAATCGTGGCCGCTCTAACGTCGCGCTCTGGCCTTGCGCGCCGCAAAGCGCGCATCGCGTGCGGCCTTCTGCTCGGCAGCGAGCGCGGCTTGCCGCTCCGCCTTCTCGGCAGCCTGACGGGCATGCTGAGCGTCCTGTCGCTCCCGTTCAGCAAACTCCTCAGCCGCGCGCTGAACCTCGGCAGCGAGACGCGCAGCCTCCCGCTCGTTGAGCCGAACCTCCCGGGCCTGGATGACAGCTCGACGCGCTGACTGCCGCGCCAGAACGATCGGGTCATCGGCGGAGGGGCGGGCCCGGAATCGGGCGACCGTGGCCTGCCGCGCCTTCGAAGCGGCGACGAGGCGATCAACGAGCTGGTTGGCTGTGAACTGACCCACGTACGATCCTTATGCGCATCGCGGCGGGGCGCAGATGGCGAGAAACAGAAGAAGCCGCCCCGAAGGGAGCGGCTTCACAGCATGTCGTGGGGGTGTTGGGCTCACGCAGCCTTCAGGTTGCCGGCCGCCTGCTTCCCTGAGCGACGGTCCGTCTCCATCTCGTAGGAGACCTTCTGGCCTTCGACGAGGCTCTGCATGCCGGAGCGCTCGATGGCCGAGATGTGAACGAACACATCCTTGCTGCCATCCTCGGGCTGGATGAAGCCGAAGCCCTTGGTCTCGTTGAACCACTTCACAGTACCGGTATTCATAGGTATTTCCGTGTATCGAGTCAGCAAAAAGATAGGACAAGCGCATGCAAGCACGCGCTCAGTCGATCGTCGTCGAAAAAGGGGAGAAATGCAGAACGCGCGCCCATCGGGACGGCACGGCCGGATATCTGGCCGAAGTTCGATGTTTATGATGTAGGCCGTGATGCGGAAATTTACAAGCCGGCCGATGTATTTTTGGCAAAACGCACACAAACATTCTCTGTCCGTCGACGTGGAACGCTGCCTTCTTCTTGCGTTTCACATCTGCTCAGAGCTTGGAATCGCGAGGGCTCATTCCAGAAACGCGCCGCACGATCATTCACATCCCTTGAAAGGGTCCGCCCCTTGATGTGGCTCTCAAGCCCGAGAAGGTCGTTGCCCCCCGGCAGCAGGCCGGTGTTCCGGTCGATGCAGGTCACAGCGTAGCGGTGGCGATCCTGGCGAGGAGATTGTCGGATGACCTGGGACGACGTCGTGGCGCTCGGCCGGAAATTGCCGGAGGTGGAAGTCTCGACCTCCTATGGCACGCCTGCCCTCAAAGTCCGGGGCAAGCTTCTGACGCGCCTGCGCCCGGAAGACGATAGCTTGGTGCTGCCTGAAGTGCCGGCGGAGGAGTGCGAGATGCTGATCGACGCCGATCCGGACACCTTCCACACGACGCCGCACTACGACGGCTATGCGATCGTGCTGGCGCGGCTGGGCACCCTGGACGCGGCACGGCTGATGCCGTTCCTGGAGCGCCGGTGGCGCGCGATCGCGCCGAAACGACTGGCGGCCAGCTTCGTCGCGCGAGGTGCGCGCGGCTAGCGCACGGCCTCGATGCCGATCATCGACAGATGAACCTCCCGCGGCAATCCGGTGTCGACGCTCGCAGGGGAACGGCCCGTACAGCCCAGCCTTCGCCCATCGGATGGTCGAAGCGCTCGTTCGGGCCGCCCGGAAACCGTCGGTGGATCGTGCTGAACCTCGGCGCCGCCCCGCCAGGAGCCTTCACGCCTTGGCGTCCAGGGCGACGATGAGCGCGTCCAACTGCTCGAATTGCTCGCCCCACCCGCTTGTGCTGCCGGAGGCCATGGTGTCGTCGAGCGCTTCCTTCGAGGAATAGTGCTCGTGCACGTCGACACGTGTCGCGCCCTCCGTCTCCTGAAGGTCACCGTGGTGATTGCCCCACCCTCACCCCCTTCGTCATTGGTCCAGACGAGGCGCGAATGTGGCGTCACCTCGATGTATCGACCGAAGAACGCCATCGGCTGCTCGGAGGACGAATGGCCCATCGACAGACGGTATACGCCGCCCGCGCGAATATCGGCCTCGTAGGAGAGCAGGGAGAGGCCGAACGATTGGGGTACCCACCAGCGCTGGAACAGCTCCGGCTTGGACCATGCTTCGAAGCACTGGCGCTGCGCAAAAGCCATCCCGCATGCGGCCCTCTCCCGCCCGCCCCTCCCCGCAGAGCGCCGCATCGAACCAATTGGGAATGCGCTCTTGCGTGAAGCCTCTGACGCATGGATCGTTCGGTGCGGGCAGACGGGGCTGCACATGACACACGATGCCCCCGATGGGCTGACGATCCGGGTCATGACCCGGCATGACTTGGATCGAGCCATCGACTGGGCTGCAGGAGAGGGCTGGAACCCAGGCCTGAAGGATGCCGGCTGCTTCCGGGCTGCCGACCCGACCGGTTTTCTGGTCGGCGATCTTCGGAACGAGCCCGTCGCCGCGATCTCCGCAATCCGCTACGGCGATACCTTCGGCTTTCTAGGGCTCTACATCGTTCGATCGGACCTGCGCGGGCACGGCCTCGGCGTCTCCCTTTGGCAGGCCGGCATGGCCTATCTCGAGGACCGCGTCGTCGGACTCGACGGCGTCGTCGCGCAGCAGGCGAATTACACGCGATCCGGTTTCGTCCTCGCCCATCGCAACGTGCGCTTCGGCGGCATGCCTCAGGTCGAAGCGCCACGGGATGAGCGATTGCGGATCGTCGGCCCGGGTCTGATCGAGGCTGTCCTGGCCTACGACCGGCCGTACTTTCCCGCCCCGCGCGAGGCCTTCCTGCGCTGCTGGCTGACGCCGGATACGCGAACCGCCATCGCCTTCGTCGAGGACGGAACGATCAAGGGCTACGGCGTCATTCGAGCCTGCCGAAACGGGCACAAGATCGGACCCCTGTTCGCCCATGGAAGACGCGAGGCCGAAGCGCTCTTCCAGGCGCTCGCAGCCCGCGCTGCGGGTCAGCCCGTCTTCCTCGACCTACCCGAGGCGAACCGGGCCGCGATCGGACTGGCAGCCGATCATGGTCTATCCCCGGTGTTCGAGACCGCTCGCATGTACCGCGGCACGAGGCCCGACCTCCCTCTTGCCCAGACTTACGGGATAGGAACCTTCGAGCTGGGATAGCTGCGCACCTGGCCCCTTGCTCAGACAAGGGTCGCGAGCCAAGTCGCGTCGTCGAGATGGGAGATTTCCCCGCATTTGCGGGAGCGCGGCCCTTCCCTCGTCGGTTCGAGAAGCGGTCATTCGTGCAAGAGGGAGACCGCTCTCTGTGGGGACGCCTCCATCGATCCCACCTCTCAGCCCCGTCGCCTGAGAAGCGTGGTCGCCAGGATCAAGTCCCGCGCCGGCGCGACGCATCCTGCCGCCACTGAGCCGCGCGAACACCCGTCGCGCGGCCGATTTTGTCCGACGACAGCCGCTCGAGCCCGAAATGTTCGAGGTGAACGCTCGCCTGCAGGCGGTGGCGCAGATGCGCGATACCGTCACCGGCGCCCGCATCACGGTGGTGAACGAGGGGGCTTCCTTCAGGGCCGCCCTTGGTTCGGTGAAGCGTGCCGGTGTCGATGCCTTCAGGGCATCCTCCCTTCGATCCCGGCAGCCGCCCGTCTGAGGAGGGGAGCTGGGTGTTCCTCGATCATCTCGACCTGCCAGGGTGGCGGCAACGCAGGCGCGATCTGTCGATCGGTGGTCCGACACCGCCTCCAGACGTCGGCGCCGTGGGTCGGGTTCCGCTCACTTCGAGGCGGCCGCTTGACGTCGCCTGATCGTCCGTCCTGGATGACGTGTCCTGCGGCGCGACCGCTCCTCCGTCGTCGCGGCGCCGGGCACCCCGGGCAGAGCGCGAGGTCGACATGCTGTCATGCACGTCGGGCGACGAGGTTCTTCCAGGCCGCCCCATCGGTTGCCTCTGCCACCGGCCGGAGTTCCGGTCCCTCGCACGGCGGATCGGCACGGGCATGTCGCGTCGCGGCTTCGTGACCGGCATGGGCGCCATGCTCTCGGCGGCCGGCCTGTCCGGACCCGGCTTCGCACACCCGGCACCGGCACGGCCGCAACCGCCGATCCTGTTCACGAATGCACGCGTGTTCGATGGCCGCTCGGACACGCTGCGGGACGGTCTCCAAATCTTCGTCGAGGACGGCCGGATCAGGGCCCTGGCGAGCGGCAACGACCCGGCCCCGGACGGTGCACGCGTGATCGATTGCGGCCATCGGGTGCTCATGCCCGGCCTGATCGATGCCCATTGGCACTGCCTGTTCGCTGGCCTGCCGCTGGCAGCCGCGCTGACGGCGGACCTCGGCTACGTCTTCCTCGCCGCCGCAGCGGAAGCGCGGCGCACCTTGATGCGGGGCTTCACCACCGTCCGGGACCTCGGCGGTCCCGCCTTCCCGCTGCAGCAGGCGATCGACCAGGGCCTCGCGACGGGGCCGCGGATCTATCCGTCAGGCGCCATGCTGACCACGACCGGTGGGCACGGCGACATGCGGCCGTTGTCCGACCTGCCGAGGAGCCCCGGCGGGCCGGTGAGCGCGCTGGAGAGCACCGGTGCCGCCGCGGTTGCCGATGCCGCCGCCGAGTTGCGGCTTCGCGTACGCGAGCAACTCCTGCAGGGTGCCTCGCAGATCAAGGTCGTAGGCGGCGGCGGCGTCTCGACTCCGCGCAGCCCGCTGGACATGACGACGTTCGGCCTGGATGAGTTGCGCGCTGCAGTCGCGGTTGCCGAGGATTGGAACACCTACGTGACCGTGCACGCCTACACGCCGCGGACCGTCCAGCGGGCCATCGCGGCCGGCGCGCGCTGCATCGAACACGCCCAGCTGATGGATGAGGCGACCGCCGCGCTCATGGCGGAGAAGGATGTCTGGCTGAGCATCCAGCCCTTTCTCGGGGAGGAGGATTCGATCCCGCTGACCGGCCCGAGCCGAGACAAGATGCGGGAGGTCTTCGCCGGCACGGACAACGCGTATCGGCTGGCGAGGAAGCACGGCATCCGAACGGCGTTCGGGTCGGACCTCCTGTTCTCCGACACGCTGAGCGCGCGCCAGGGGACCATGTTGACCCATCTGACCCGCTGGTACGGCAACGCCGAGATCCTGCGCATGGCGACCAGCGGCAACGCCGAACTCCTCGCCTTGTCAGGTCCGCGCAACCCCTACCCCGGCAAGCTCGGGGTGGTCGAGGACGGCGCGCTCGCCGATCTGCTGCTCGTGGACGGCGATCCCACCGCAGACATCACGCTCCTGGCAGACCCAGGCAAGAACGTCCTCATGATCATGAAGGCCGGCGTTCCCTTCAAGGACAGCCTCAAATCGTAGTGGCTCTGCTTTGGAAACCGACTTCCCTTACCGGAGCCCGTTCAGGGGGCGCGGCGTGACGATCATCGATGGACGCCTCGGCGCGATCGAGGGCGAGCGCTCCCGCACGAAGAGGCGGTCGAGGCTGTCCCTCGCGGGCGAACTGCGCGCGGAGGTCAGCCTTCCGCGGTGACGCTGCTGAGGGCGAGGAGGATCGCAAGCGCTCCGATCGGAGCTTTCATCTCCGCCTCCCTCGTCGCCCCGGCCTCATGACAGGCGCGGGGCCGGCAGGGATGTCGCTCGACATTGTGGGCGAACCTTGCAAGTTGGGAGCAATAGATCAGTGCGGTTCTGATCACATACCGGCCCAATCCTGCCGCTCTGTAATGGTACAGTGTGTTCTCTTGCGCTCAAGTGCTCCCGCTTCATCTTGACGGCACCCCGGCACAGGCGCAGGGTTTGGCCACAAATCGCCCCGAGAGGCGCATCCTTCGCCCCTGACGCAACCCTCGAATTCTGACAGGCGGCGGATCGGGGTGGGTTTCATCGGTCCTGAAGCGCGTGTTGCTCGCGCTTTCGAGAAGGTCAGGCAGGCCCCGATCCGAAGCAAGGGAGTTCTCCATGACAGAACTCGATCGCCGCGCGGTGCTCCAGGGAATGTCGTCCGGAATCCTCTCTGCACTCGCTGCATCTGTCGGCTTGGTTGCCATGCCGAAGGCCACGGAGGCCATGGTGTTGTCACCCGGCACGTCCGATCTCGCCGCCGCGGATCGAGCGATCCCCGACAACCTCGTCGAGGAGGCCCAGGTCGTGGTCGTGCATCCTCGCCGTCGTCGCCGCAGCCGCCGACGCCGCCGCCGGGTTTGTTGGTGGCGCCGTGGACGCCGAGTGTGCGAGTGGCGCTGGTAGACAGGCCGCCGTTCCCCGGCGTCGAGGTGTTGATCTGAGGCGGCCTGCGCAACGGCATCCGCGTGATGGCGCCCCTCAAAACGAGCCGAACATCGAGCCGAGCAGGATCACGACCAGCAGCGCGGCGATCGGACCGGCGATGCCGACCACGACGATGTCGCGATAGCTGTCGCGATGGGTCGCGCCGCAGACCGAGAGCAGGCTGATCACGGCGCCGTTGTGCGGCAGACTGTCGAGGGTTCCGGCCCCGATGACCGCGACGCGATGAAGAAGGTCGGGGCTCAGCCCGATCGCCGTCGCCCGTTCGAGATATGTCGGGCCCAGGGTGTCGAGCGCGATGGTGAGGCCGCCGGAGGCCGAGCCGGTCAGGGCCGACAGCACGTTGGTCGACGCCGCCAGCGAGACCAGAGGACCGCCGCCGATCCCGAGCACGGCGTCGCGGACGACAGCGAACGCGGGCATCGCCGCCACGACCGCGCCGAACCCGACGAGGCTCGCCACGCTGAGAACCGGGAGCACCGACGCGTTGGCGCCGGCATCCATCGTCTCGCGCAAGCTCGGCAACCGGGTCCGGTTGAGCGCGACAACGGCGGCGCAGGCGCTGGCGAGGGCCACGGCCACCGACCACACGCCCGCAACCGCCGCGAAGGAGGTGCCGCCCCAGCCGGCATCGCCGAGATAGGAGAAATCCATGCGCGGCAGCACGATCAGGGACAGCGTGAGGTTGACCAGGATCACCAGGGCAAGGGGCAACGCTGCGATGAGGACGTGAGGCTCGGAAGCAGGCCGGCCATGGCCGATCTCGGCCGGGTCGAACTCACGGGCGACGATGGCCCGCTCGCGCAACGTGTCGTCGGCGGCAAGCTCCCGTGCGGAGGCGAGCGTACCCGCGCCGAAGGCTTCACCGGCTCGGCGGGCCACGCTCTCTTCTCGCATCAGCCACCAGAGTCCGAAGACCAGCATGACGGCCGAGGCGATCAGCCCCAGGCCGGGAGCGGCAAAGGGCGTCGTGCCGAAGAACGGCATCGGAATCGCGTTCTGGATCGACGGCGTCCCGGGCATCGCCGACATCGTGAAGGTCGACGTGCCGAGGACGATCGCCGCCGGCATCAGGCGCCGTGGAATGCCGGACGCCTGGAATATCGTCTGCGCCATCGGCGCCAGCACGAAAAACGCGACGAAGAGGCTGACCCCGCCATAGGTGACGAGCGCTCCAGCCAGGATCACGGCGAGCATCGTGCGACTCGGCCCCAACCCAGCGGTGATCGCGTTCGCTACGGCCGTCACCGAGCCGCTATCCTCCATCAGCTTCCCGAACAGGGCGCCGAGAAGGAAGAGCGGGAAGTATTGCCCGACGAAGCGGGCGGCCGCGCCCATGAAGGTCTGCGTCCAGTGCGCGAGCAGCGGCTCTCCCGCGAAGAGTGCCGCGACGAGCGAGGCCGCCGGCGCGAGGAGCAGGATGCTCCATCCGCGATATGCCAGGCCCACCAGCAGCCCGAGACCGACCAGGATGCCGAGCAGCCCCATCGATCAGATCCCGTGGAGAAAGCCATCGAGGTCGAGAGACGAGCGCCGACCGAGGTCGACGTGATGCCGGCCCAGGAAATCGGAGGCTGCCCGTCGCCCCTCGTCGCGAAGCAGGACGAGAAACGGCCATTCGGCATTGAGCTTGGATGAGGAGCCGAGCTCCAGCATCATCGCGCTGGAGATCCGGTGGATGCGCATCCGCGCCCATCGCGCGCCTTCGTCGTCGCTCGGGCTGGCCACGTGCTTGAGCAGCGCCATCATCCTGAGTTCCTTCATCAGGACGGCGTTGAACGACACCTCGTTGAGACGGTTGGTAATCTCCCGGGCCGAGGTTGGCGGTCCCGGCCGATCGATCGGATTGATCTGAACCAGGATCGTGTCCTGGGAGTCGCAATCGCGGATGAGCGGCGTCATCGTCGGGTTGCCGGCATAGCCTCCGTCCCAGTAGGCGTCGCCGTCGATCACGACCGCCTGGAACAGCGTCGGCAGGCAGGCGGAGGCCAGCAGCACGTCGGGAGTGAGGTCGGCGTTGCGGAACACGCGTCCTCGGCCGCTCTGGACGTTCGTCGCGGTGACGAACAGCTTGATCGGGCTGCGGGTCAGGCCTTCGAAATCGATCGTGTCCGCGAGGATCGCGCGAAGCGGATTGGCGCCGGCCGGATTGAGATCGTACGGCGAGACGACGCGCGCCATCATGTCCATGGCGGCGAAGAGCGGCGAATGGTCGAGGCTCCAGCGCCCCAGCAGGACGTCCAACGGGCCGCGGCGGAACGGGCTGAACCTCGCGGCATCGGAGACCTGTCGCCAGAAGTTTTCAAGCGCGGCCTTCGCTCCGGCCGGCCCGTCCTTCCCGTAGCCATGAGCCAGGACCGCGGCGTTCATGGCTCCGGCCGAGGTGCCGGAGATCGCTTCGATCTCCAACCGGCGCTCGTCGAGCAAGCGATCGAGAACGCCCCAGGTGAAGGCGCCGTGCGCGCCCCCGCCCTGCAGCGCAAGGTCGATGAGGAGCGGGTCGGAATCCTGCCGGGCGGGGGCGGGAGCCATGCGTGCCTCCGATACGGGGCCGGTACGCGGTTCGGGCCAACCGAGTTCGAGCGCAGGTGCCGGCTTCGTCAGCCGTCGCGCCTGGCCTGTGCGTCCTTGCCCGCCTGCGACGCGCGACCGATCTCGCCTGGCTCGATCGTGACCGTCCGCCGATCGCTCCCGACCGGCCGCATGCCATCCTTCGACCGATCGCCCGCGTCCGGATGATGTCGGACCGAGGAGCGCTTGCGCTTCAGGGCTTCATCGAAATTTCCACGGATCCGCTCGCGTCGGCGTTCGGCCCGCTCCCGGTCGAGACGCGCGTTCACGCGCCGGATGGCGCGGGCAAAGACCTGCTTCTTCTCGGAAAGCCCGCGCTCGCTGGCTTCGGGTGCCCCGATGCCGGATGACGGGGCCTTGCCTCGCCGAGCGCGCTGTCGCGTCGCCACGATGCCCCGGATGCGATCGCGTCTCTCGCGCAGCCATCTGGCCAGCGCGAGCGCTTCCTCCGGCTCGATCTTGCCGAGATCGGGATAATGGCTGAGCTTGACCCGCTCAAGCTCGTCTTCCGAGAGCAGCCGCCGTTCGGATGCCATGCCCACACCCATGTCGAGCCTCCTCAGCCATCGAGCCGATCAGGGATATTTTCGCCGTGGCGCCTTCCCGGTGCCGGCTCTGCGCTCGCGCTGAGTCCAGTGGCGATTGCCCCAGCCGAAGCCTCCACGGACAACGACGACACCGCCGGTTTCCGCCGACGGACGGACGATGGTGGCCGGCGCGCCGGGCGCGGCGCGTGCCGCGGGAGCCGGAACGAGCCAACCGAGCAGGAGGATTGCAGCCAATCGGCGGCCGCTAGCCTGTCCCCTGAGGATCAGAGACATGGGCGGATCCGGTTCATGAGATCAGATCAGGGCGCCCGAAACGCGGGCGGCCGATGGCGTTCTCAAGTATCCTTGGCGTCAGGCACAGGATGAGGGGCCAGTTTAGCACGAGGGGGCCGGGGCTCCACTACCAAGCGAGGCCGGCCGGCTTTCGTCCCGTACCGTATCCAGGCCGTCGTGGAGCCCATCACAGGTCGCTCCGCCCCGCGGTGACCATCGCAAGCCAAGGCCCGACCGGCATCCGTCTCGTCGGATCAAGCGTGGGTTCGCTGCCCGTGTAGATTGCGGCGGCATGTTCCAGGGAGGCGGCGCATGAGCGACGTGGCGGCCTTGAGGGATCAGAACGTTGGCGCGCGTCCCAGCCGATGGTGGTTCACGGCCGCGGGCGCCATTCTCCTCGTCCTGGGGGTGGCGGGCCTGTACATGACGGTGGCGTTCACCGTCGCCAGCACGCTCTGGTACGGCGTGCTGCTGCTGATCGCGGGTCCGGCGGAGATCATCGAAGCCGTGGCCCAGACGCGCGAGCCCTGGCACTCCCGCGCGGCTCGGGTCCTGGCCGGCGCGCTGTATGTCGCTGGCGGCCTGTACGCGGTCTTGCAGCCCCTTCAGGCCTCGGTCGCCCTGACCTTGGTGCTGGGCCTCGTCCTGATCGCATCGGGTATCGCCAGGGCTGTCTGGGCCGTCATCCACGAGGTGAAGACCTCCCGCGCCGCGGTCATTCTGTTGGCTTTGATCTCGGTGCTGCTCGGGATGGCCATCATTCAGCAATGGCCTTGGTCCGGGCTTTGGGCGATCGGATTGTTCGTCTCCTGCGATCTGCTGGCTGCCGGCCTGTCCTGGTGCTGGGCCGGGCTCGCCCGGGATCCGCGCGCGGCGATGCCGGTCGGAGCGCGTTTCGGATCGTTGGGTATCAAGTAGAGGCGCCTTCGCCGAACACCCTGCCGGCGCCCTCTGCCGCCCTGCGGTGGCGGGACGATCGTGAGCCGCGACGATGCCGCGGGCCTCTTCGATCGTCATGCCGAAGGTCAACAATTCCTGACGCGCGCCCAAGGCAGGGTTCTCTGCAGGCCGGTCGGGACATCCGCGAGAGCCGAACGCTGAAGCTAAGGCGGGCGGAGCCAGAATCGTCGCCGGAGCGCCTATCACAGCCCCAACCCGGAGTTCCGTCGCCGCAACGCCTCGCGGACGCTGCGAGCGACTCAGGAGGCGCGATCAGCGCGCATCCTCCAGAGCGGACAGCATGTCGTACTCGTCGGCCACGGCCCCCGGGTGGAGCAGGGTATCCACCATGATGCAGACGAGGGCGACCGCAATCAGCACCACCACCAGGACTTTCGTCAGACGCAGCGCATGCCGGCGCATCCTGTGGATCGCGATACATCCGAGCGTGAAGGCTGCGGCCTCAACCAATGCCGCCGCTGGCACATGCATCGTGCTCTCCTCCGATCCTTCCGTTTCGGGCCGTGAATGTCTCTCCGGATCCCGAGCCGGTCCGCCTGGATGCTATCGCCCTGAGGCGGCCCCCTCGATCGACGGACCTTTGGATGCTCCGGCTCGGAGAAGGTTTCAGGCCTACGGCCGCTCCGTGAAAAGCCGAACGGGCTCGGACATCGCCCGAGCCCGCCGTTTTCGTCGGACGTCGCTCCGGACCTATCGAGCGACCGCGACGCCGGCCTCAGCAGGAGCGGTCACGTCGGCCCGGGCATTGGCCACGACATGCTTGCGCCAAGGCTTGAGAACCGCGATCGCCAGGACCGAGGCGAGGACGTTGGCACCGGCCGCAGCCAGGAACACGTTGTCCCAGTTTCCCGAACTCTGCTGCATGTAGTTCGCGACGGGCACGAGCAAGGCTGCCGTTCCCTTGGCCGTGTAGAGCAGCCCGGCATTCGTCGCGGCGAACTTGGAGCCGAACGTGTCGGTGCAGGTGGACGGGAACAGCGAGTAGATCTCACCCCAGGCGAAGAACACGAAGCCTGACAGGAGGACGAACCACAGCGGATCGTGACCCCAGAGGTACAGCATGTAGATGCCGATACCTTCCATCGCGAAAGCGATGAACATCGTGTTTTCGCGCCCGATCTTGTCCGAGACCCAGCCGAAGAAGGGACGCGTCAGGCCATTCAGCACACGGTCGATCGTCGCCGCGAACGTGATGGCCACCATGGTGACGCCGAAGATCGTCACGGGCACCTTGTCGACATGGATGTCGGCGGCGATCGGCTTGAGGTTGGCGGTGATCATCAGGCCACCGGCGCCGACGATGACGAACATGAAGTACATCAGCCAGAAGATCGGCTGCCGCACCACCTCGCCCGGCGTGTAGTTCCGCCGCGACTGAATGTTGGCGGTGTTGCTCGAAACGTCGGGGATCTGGCCCTTCTTGGGCGAAGCCAGGAAGAAGGCGAGTGCGGCGACGACGACGCCCTGGCCGATGCCGAAGTAGAGGAAGGCCGCCTGGAAGCCCTTGTCGGCGATCATCCACTGGATGGGGGCCACGGTGAGGGCCGAGCCGGCGCCGAACCCGGCAGCGGTGATGCCGGCGGCAAGACCGCGCTTGTCCGGGAACCACTTCAGGGCGTTGCCTACGCAGGTTCCATAGACGGCGCCTGCTCCGAGACCCGCAACAACCTGTCCGATGTAGAACATGTTGAGGGTCGAAGCGTAGGCGTTAATGACCCAGCCCAATCCGCAGAGAATGCCGCCGAAGAGGACCACGACCAACGGGCCGTACTTGTCGACGAACCAGCCCTCGATCGGCACGAGCCAAGTCTCGAAGAGAACGAAGAGCGTGAACGCCAACTGGATCGCGGCGCGGTCGAAGCCGAACGCTTTCTGGATCTCGGGAACGAAGAAGGTCCAGCCGTATTGCAGGTTGGCGATCATCACCATGCAGATGACGCCGATGACGAGTTGCATCCACCGATAGCCATCGCTGACACGCTCAGCTGACGGCGCTCTCATAGTGCTCATTGCTTACCTCCCATTGCCCCACGCGGAGCGAGATTTCTTCCGCATCCCAGCCTCTTCGCGCTGCCGGATGCGAATTCGGTTGTTGGTTCCGTGAGACGAGAACGGCGTTGGAATCGGCGCGATCAGCGAGGCTCACTGCAACCCATAGTCGATATCTGCACTTGCCCCGGGCCGCGGCCCGAGGCATCTGCGATACCCGAGCTCAGCCAGAAGCTCGAGCACGTCCATCGAGGGAATTTCATCCTCCGTATTTTGTATGCCAGCATCTGTGCGAGAGGCCTCTCTGTCAAGCGAGGCTGAAATAAATTTCATTTTGCAGTGCACCATTATGCAGGCGCCGCGATCGCGGCTGCAGGGATGGCCTCTGAGAGCACTCGCTTTGGAGTGACGCCGCGGTGAGACAGGACGGAAAGGGCGGTCAGAGCCGAGAGTGCTCGAGAGCCAAAAGTGCTCGCGATCCTGCCGCGACGCGTAGCGCCCGCGGCCCGATCTCATCGCGGGCCGGCGGGGGTTCCGTGTCCGCGGAACGCGGACCCGGGTGAACCCTCATGCGGACACGCGCAGGACGTGCCCTACTTCTCCGTGCGGGCAATCGCCCGGCTGACCGAACGCATCGTGAGATGCCGGCCCAGAGGAGAGTTCGCTTGCGTACCCCAACCATCGTCGCGGTCTTGTTCGCCGCCGCTAGCGCCGTGTCGCTCAGCAGCCCTGGCATCGCCGCTCCGGCCGCACCCGCCGCCGCCCTGACAGCATCATCGGATCTTGTCACCGACGTGCGGATGCACCGCCACATGAAGCCTCATCGGATGCACCGTCGTCACATGTCGCGCCGGCAGTTCCAGCATCGTCGGATGTGGGGAAACTGATTGCCTGGGGCAGCTGCGGCTGCCCCTGTGCACCGTCCGAGCTCCGCCTGCGACCCGACGCGAGGGCGCATCACGCCGCACGATTCTGCCCTGCTCCGGCTGCCGGATCGGGTGGGAGAGTCCAAGTGGGAGATTTCGATGTACGCCGAGGGAGGATGGAAGCCGCCCGGAGAGCCACCGCCCGGCAGACCCCGCCTCACGAAGCGGGAGGAGCAGGTGCTCCTGTGGATCATCTCCGTGAACCTGTTGCTCTTGTTGATCGCACCGATCGGCGGCGCGACCGTCATCCACGCCGTCCTCGCGGCCCTACGGCAAGGCTAGATCGCGGAGCCGCCTGCGACGCATAGACGGACTGGCGGCAGGGGGGCGTCCGTGACGGGCGATGAGCTCCGTGCCCGGTGGGATCTCGGCCGAGCGCCAGCGCAGGCATCGCCGGACCCGTCGCAGCAAGACGGGCATCGTCACCCGATTTGATCCCTGCCGGATGTACGCACCGGCTGTGCGAGAGCCTTCCTGCGCCTCCTGCTAGGATGGCGGCGCCAATCTCTGCTCGATCCAGGCTCGCGCCTCGTCGAGGTCGGCGAATTTGGGCGCATCCGGGGTTTGCAAACGCCCGAACCCCGCCTCCAGGAACCACATCCCGGCCTCAGCCTCGTGCTCGTCCGACAATTGCACCAGCACCGCGACCAAGCGGCCGTCGGCGAATACCAGCTCGCCCGCCTCATCGCTGCTGTCGGTTTCAACCCGGACCGGCTGGACCTGGATGCTCATGCGGCGCGCGGCTCCAGATGCAGGTAGGTCGGGTCGAACTCGGCGGCCTGGGTCAGCCCTGACCAATCGTGGATCACCAACTCGCGGCCTCGCAGCGTGAGCAGCCCCCGGCTCCTGAGAACCTTCAGGGAGCGGTTGACGTGCACGTTCGTCAGACCAAGCCCATCGGCGATGTCGCTCTGGGTGATCGGCAGTTCGCAGCGGTGCTGCTGGGCGAGGCCCACCGCCTCCAGCTTCATATACATCTCGCAGAGCTGGTGCGCGATCCGGGCCTGAGCCGAGCGCCGGCCGATGCCGGTCATCCACTCGCGGAAGATGGCGGAGTCGATGAGCGTGTCGCGCCACAGGGCCGCCCCCAGGTTCGGGAAGCGAAGGATCGCATCGCGCATGTTCTCGTGCGGGATGAAGGCCAGACGGCTGGCGGTGACGGTGGCGAGGCTGTGGTCCATGACCGCGAGGTGCAGGCTCTGCAGGTCGGGCAGATCGCCGGGGACATGGTAGGACAGGATCTGGCGCTTGCCCTGATCCAGGAGCTTGTAGCGGCAGACCCAGCCGGAGAGGACGAGGCAGCAGTGGGAAGGACGATCCTTCTCGCTGACGATGTCCTGGCGCGCGTCGACCGCTCGGATGTTCGCGGGAAGGCTGAGGATGGCTTGCCGTTCCGCGTCGGCGAGCTGAGCGATGCTCTCCAGCTTGCGGATGAGCGGGATCAGATCGGCGTCGGAAGCTGGAGCCAAGTGCGTCTCGTCGAGCCTGTGGGGTGGAGGCACATCGCACCCCAGCCAGCAGCTGGGCCGCTGCTGGCAAGCTCTCGTCTAACCGTTGCCGAGCCGCGCTCATTGCTCTGGGTTAAAGGGAGAGGGCGCTCCATGTTGGGAAGCACTTTTGTGTGACACCCGACATTTCCCCAGATCTCAGGGCAGGATCGCATCCGCGGCCAGGGCGTGGATGGGTGAAGGAGCTTGCTCCTGCCTTCACCGAAATCTGGGGTCCTGCTCCGGGAGCGGGTCGTGAGGGGGATATCCGCATTCCGGGCGGAGCCAGACGGCGCTCGATCACCGCGTCAGACAAGCAGCCGGAGAATTCGTGATTGCGGGCGCCCCGGACGTTCGGCGGGGCAATGTCCGCGGGCGGTTGCGGGCGAAATCTCGACCTCTCAGCCGGCCCAGCCGAGAGGGACGGACCCGGCCCGCGCACGAACGGCGCGGACACCGGACCCGGCATCTCGATCGGGACGGGTGCGGTTCGGTCCGCCGGTCAGGGCCTGAACAGGGCCGCGAGCTCGTAGCTTAGGGCGACGAGGCCGAAGACCATGAAGGCGAGCAGCGCCACGATCGCGATCATCATGAAGAGGGCCGTCCAGTCACGACCCCAACTCGTCCAGAGTGCCATTGCACGCTCCCGCCGTCACGATCCGCAGTCGCTCGACCACTGCCTCCCAAGAAGATCATGGTTGCGGTGAGGCGCTGATGCGTTGGCGCACGCCGGGCCGCCCGTTTCGGGTGCCGTTCGGCACGGCATGCGGGTCAAAATCGATGAGTTTCGACTGCGCCGGCAAGAAGAGGCTGGCGCCTTGACCTTTCCCGGCCCGCGAAGCCGGGACATCTGTTCTGAGACGGCAAGTTATTGCGGTACCTTTGCGTACCGACCGATCTCGCGAATCGCGCGAGTCGGACGTTCGGGGGCAGGCAGGTTGCTGGTGCGCACCCGAACCCGCGCGCGGCTCACCTTCGCCCGACGCCGGCTTTCACGATCCGTCAGAGGTCGTCGCTCCTGCCCTGCCGCTCGCAGGCCGGACGGCGCGAACGCTCAGGGCGGGGGCGAGTTCTGGGGACAGGCCGGAGGGGGCGTCCCCGCTCCGGGCGGCGATGGCGGCCCGCAGGGGAGCTGAACCGCCGGCTTGCGCGACGGATCCTCCGGCGGACTACCGCGCAGGGTCAGGAGCACGCTTCCGATCACGGCCAGTGCGAGGGCGGAGACGGCGAGGATGAGGAGCCAGCGGGGCATCGCCTGAAACTAGGCCGCCGCCCCCGATGCGCCATCCCCTCGCGCAGGCAGCGCGCCGCCCGACAGGAGGCGAGCGGCGCGCATCCCCGCCGGAATCCGCGGCTCAGTCGCAGATCTTCCGGACCACCATGTCCCCGTCCTCATCGATGAAGCGCTTGACGTAGCAGGCGCCGACATAGGCCGGCACGAAGCCGACGACGCGCGTGCGCCAGCCCCATCGGTGACCGAAGCCGCCGTGATGATGGCCGAACCCGCCGAACCCGCCGTGAGGGCCGAAGCCCCGGCCGCCGCCGAACCCGCGCGCGGACGCTTCACCCGCGCCGAAGGCCGCGACGCCGATCACGAGAGCGGCGGCCAGAACACGTATCGAGCGAACCATGAGAACCTCCTCCAACCGGGCCGACCCTCTCGGCCCCGAGGTCCTTATGGTCGGTGCGCCCGGCCGCGACCGTGATCCGGGTCACGGTCTCGGAGGGGAAAGGATGCGCGTCGGAACGGGCGACTCGCCCGGCCGCCCGGTCTCGCGGGACATCGGCCTCAGGCCGCCCGTGTGCTGCGCTCCTCGGAATGCCAGGCCAGGGTCAGCCCGAGGGAGGCGGTCAGCACGACCTCGCTGTCGCTGGTCCTCACGATGATCCGGAGCTTCTGGTCGAGGTAGGACTCGGGACGGTCGCGGGCGATCTCGCAGAGGGCGCGGAGCACCTCCTCGGAGAGATCCGACCTCTGCGAACACTCCGCTCCCTCATTGTCGATGATCGACGCCCTGGGCTCATGCACGTCGAAGAAATAGCGGGCCATCCAGCAACTCTTTTGGGCCTGATGAACTCGGAAAGCTAAAACCTTCCGTCATGTCTTGGCCAGAACCTCACGAACTGAACAGTTATGAACAAACGTCCGGCAGTTCAACTTGCAAATAGGCTGCGGCATTGTACGGAGCCATACGCCAGACCAGGATCACGGCGACGGGTACGGTTCGCGGGAAACCGCTTTCTTCGATGGTTCAATGGTTTAGATATGAACCAACAGGAGCGCGGGGCACGGCGACGCGAAAGGGCGAGTGCGGAAGCGCACCGTCTCCGGCGAGCCGGCCGGGTCGCCGCGCGTCCTTGCCCCCCGGCCGGGGGAGACGCCGTCAGCCCATCTTCGCCTTCAAGTCCTGATAGAGCTTGCGGTAATCATAGGTCGGGTAGAACTCGGTGCGGAAACCGCCCCAGGCCGCCCGCTCGATGAGGATGTTGACCTCGCGAAGCCGCTCGGGCGCGAAGCGCAGCGTCACCACCTGCCCGATGCCCATCATCACGTACCAGCTCACCACCTCGACACCGGCGGGCGGGAAGTCGCGAAACCAGCCCGTGTGCTTCAGGTGCTCGTTGATCTGGCTGACGGTCTTCGTCTGATCGTGACGGAGGAAGACGGTGAGCATCGTGGTGCCGGGCGGCCCGGTCGGCGATTCCTCGGCCGGAGCCGCCGGCCCGTCCGCGGCGCGCGCCCCCGGCGCGAGGGTCCCGAGGAGCGGCAGGCCCGTCAGAAACTGCCAAACCGAACGCCGTGTCGTCATCGCGGATCCTTCCGGCCACTACCGGGCAGGAACGCGCGTCGGCCCTGCCCGGATGCAGGGCCTGCGCGATCCGATTGCGTCCGCGCCCTTCTCCCGCGGCGATCCCGCGGGCCGGGCCTTCAGGCTTCGCCCTGGACGATGTCCTGCAGGCGGGAGGGGCGCGTCAGGCGGATGACGGATTTGTCGACCGCGACGACGCCCTCGTCCTGGAAGCGCCGCAGCATCATCGTCACCCATTGCCGTGTCGAGCCGACCAGGGCGGCGATCTCGTCATGGGTGATCCGGCGCTGGATCACGACCGCCTCGCCCTCCCGCCGTCCGTAGAGGTCGCCGAGATTGAGGAGGAGCTGGGCCAGACGCTCGATCACCGAGCGGGTGCCCAGCATCTGCGCCATCGCCGTGTAGCAGCGGCCCTTCGCCTCCAGCGCCTCGATCAGGCACAGGGCGAAGCTCGGCATCTGGCGCAGCAGGCTCCGCAGGGTCGCCGAGGAGAGCGCGGTGAACCGGCAGGGCTCGATCGCCTCCCCCGACCATTGGTGGCTGCCGCCCCCGGTGAGGCTCGGGCCGCCGATGAAATGGCCCGGCGTCCAGTAGGCGAGCGTGATCTGCCGGCCCGAGGGACCCGTGTAGAAGACCCGCACCCGGCCCTCCTCGATGAGGAAGATGCCCGAATGGGGCTCGCCCTGCTCGAAGACGCTCTGCCCGGGCGCGAGGGTGAGGCAGCGGCCGGCCTCGCGCAGGCGCGCCGCCTCGCCGGGCGTCAGCCGGTCGAGGAAGGTGGCCCCGTCGTCGAGCCCCTCGCTGCTCTCGCTCAGGAACAGGGCGCTGGCGATCAGCGGCGCCGGCGTGCGGGACGGTGTGAGGGCGACGAGCGTCGACGGCATGGGCGGCGGCATTCCGGGGCTGGGACGGATCGGGCGGAGCGCCGCGGGAGATTCGGCCATCCATCCTCGGGAGGGGCCATTATCCCTCCGCGCCCGGTTCGAGCCATTCCAAAGAAGGACGCCCGGGAAGTAGGATCTTCCGAAAACATAGCTGACCGGGAGGTTTTTGTTTCCGACCACGGCCCCAAGGCCCGTCTCTGTTCGGCGTTACTGAGACAATGCAATTAATTGCTCGCCTCCGATGCTGAGCGCGGACGACGATCGACGGGTTGCCGCAGCGCGGTGCGTCGCATCCCGCCCGCCCGTTGCCGCGCAAAGCCCCTGTCGACGGAGCCTCCCCCCGTGATCCCCTTCCGCCGCCTCGCCGCCGCCCTGCTGGCGGCCACCACCCTCGTCGGCGCGGCCCGGGCCGAGACCATCCGGGTCGCCGTGGGCACGCAGGACACCACGATCAACTGCGCCACCGGCGGCCTCCTGATCCGCGAGCTGAAGCTCCTGGAGAAGTTCCTGCCGCAGGACGGCAAGTACAAGGACGCGACCTACGACATCCAGTGGCGCAACTTCACCAGCGGCGCGCCGCTCACCAACGAGATGGTCGCGGGCAAGCTCGATTTCGGCGCCATGGCCGACTTCCCCGGCTCCCTGAACGGGGCGGCCTTCGCCAAGGCCGGCCGCAAGAGCCTGTTCCTCAGCGTGCTGTCCGGCAGCGTCCGGGGCAGCGGGAACGGCATCGTCGTGCCGACGGCCTCGCCGGTGCAATCCTTCGCGGACCTCAAGGGCAAGACGATCTCCGTGCCCTTCGCCTCGACCGCGCACGGCCTGCTCCTGCGCGCCGTCAAGGCGCAGGGCTGGGACCCGGAGCGCGACGTCACCATCATCACGCAGGCCCCCGAGGTGGCGGGCTCGGCCCTGAAGGCCAACAAGATCGAGGCGCACGCCGATTTCGTGCCCTTCGCCGAGCTGTTTCCCTGGCGCGGCATCGCCCGCAAGATCTACGACGGCTCCCAGTCCGACGCCCCGACCTTCCACGGCTCCCTCGTCGACGGGGGCTACGCGGAGCGCTACCCCGAGATCGTGACGGCCTATCTCCGCGCCGCGATCGAGGCCGACCGCCTGTTCGCGGCGGAGCCGGAGAAGTATTCCGAACTCGTCGAGCGCGTCACCGGGATCGAGGCGGAGGTCGCCTACCTCTTCCACGGCCCGCTGGGCCTGCAGACCCGCGACGTCACGTGGAAGCCGGAATACCGGCAGGCGCTGAAGACCTCGATCGAGACCCTGAAGCTCCTCAAGAAGGCGGACGGCGACCTCGACGTCGACCGTTTCGTGGACGACCGCTTCATCCGCGCCGCCAGCGCGCAGGCCGGGATCGACTACGAGGCACGGCTCGCCGCCTACGCGCCATCGCCCTTGCGCAATCCCGACGCGGCGACCGGCCGGCCCATCGCGGACGTGTCGCGCGTCGCGGAGATCTGGGTGAAGGGCGAGGAACGGGTCCGCCCCTACGCCTCGCCCGAGGCGGCCATCGCCGCGCTGGCGGACCTCGAGAAGGCGGGCGGCAGCGCGCGGGTCGTCTACGCGCAGGACCGCAACAGCGGCATCAAGCTGTTCGCCGCGCAGGCTTGGTACGTGCGCGACCGCGAGCGGCGCCTCAACGCCTTCCTGCTCAAGGGCGACGCGGAGGCGTTCTCGAAGGCGCACGGGGGCGAGGTGATCGACTTCGCCGCCGCCCGCGCGGGCGAACCGCGGCTGAGCGCCCGATGAGCAGCGCGGCGATCGACGCGGCCGTCCCCGCTCTCGCGGCCCCGAGCGCGCCGGGGCGCCGCCGCCTCGCCCATCGGCCGGGGCTTCCGCTCCGGCGGCTCGCCCTGCGGGCGGGGGCGCTCGGCCTCGGCCTCCTCGGCTGGCACCTCGCCGCCAGCCACAGGCTCGATCTCGGCCTCGTGACCTTCCGCAACGTGCCGGCGCCGCTCGACGTGGCCCGAGCCCTCGCGGCCCTCGTCCAGTCGCCGAAGCTCGGCGCCCATATCGGCGCCAGCCTCGGCCGGGTCCTCGGCGGCTTCCTCGTGGCGCTCGCCGCGGGCGTCGGCCTCGGCCTCGCCATCGGGCGCTCGCGCACGGCGCGCGACCTGCTGCTGCCGCCCCTCGAGGTGCTGCGGCCGATTCCGGCCGTGGCCTGGATCCCCCTCGCGATCCTGATGTTCCCGTCCTCCGAGCTGTCGATGGTGTTCATCACCTTCACGGGCGCCCTGTTCCCGATCCTCCTCAACACGGTGCACGGGGCGGAGGGCGTGAGCCCGCGCCTCGTGGCCTCCGCCCGCAGCCTCGGCGCGCGCCACTGGGCGATCCTGCGGGAGGTCGTGATCCCGTCGGCCGCGCAGAGCATCGTCACCGGCGCGGCGATCGGCATGGGGACGGCGTGGTTCTGCCTCGTCACCGCCGAGATGATCTCGGGCCAGTACGGGATCGGCTACTTCACCTGGGAATCCTACACCTTGCAGAACTATGACGACATCGTCGTGGGCATGCTCCTGATCGGCCTGCTCGGCATGGGCTCGAGCGCCCTCGTCCGGGCCGCGGGCCGCCTCGCGATGCCCTGGACCCGCGCCGGGATCCGCTCGTGAGCGCCCTCGCGACATCCGCCGCGCGGGCCGGCCGCATCGAGCTCGCCGACGTCGCGATCCGCCTCGGCCAGGGCGAGGCCGCCTTCGACGTGGTCGAGAGCGTCCGCCTCGCGATCCCCGCCCGCCAGTTCGTCTGCCTGCTCGGCCCCTCGGGCTGCGGGAAGTCGACCCTGCTCGGCGCGCTGGCCGGGCACCTCGCGCCGAGCCGGGGCCGCGTCAGCCTCGACGGGGAGACCGTGGCGGGTCCCGACCCCGAGCGGGGCATCGTGTTCCAGCAGCACACCCTGCTGCCCTGGAAGCGGGTGATCGAGAACGTCGCCTTCGGCCCGAAGATGCGCGGCCTCCCGAAGGCGGAGCGCCTCGCGCGGGCGCGCGTCTTCCTGGCCCTGGTGGGGCTCGAGGATTTCGCCGAGCGCTACCCGGACGAGTTGTCGGGCGGCATGCAGCAGCGCGTCGAGATCGCCCGCGTCCTCATCAACGAGCCGCGGGTCCTCCTGATGGACGAGCCATTCGGGGCGCTCGACGCGCAGACCCGCCTGATGATGCAGGAGATGCTGCTCGACCTCTGGACCCGCCTGCCGACCACGGTCCTGTTCGTCACGCACGACATCGACGAGGCCCTGTTCCTCGGCGACCGGGTGCTCGTGATGTCGTCCCGCCCGGGCCGCATCCTCGAGGACATCCCGCTCGGCTTTCCCCGCCCCCGCGGGCGCGACCTCGTCACCGACCCCGCCTTCATCGACCTCAAGCGGCGCTGCCTCGGCCTGCTGCGGCCGCGGGACGGGAAGCCCCCGCTGCCGCGACTCTCGCCGCTCGGCCTGCCGGGCGCCGGTGCGGGAGCCGCTTAGAGCGTGGGACAAAACCGCGACTGAGCGGGCTGGGAGAGCATGGACGCTCTCGTACCTGACGATCTCTGGGCGGTGGTCAAGCCGCTTCTGCCGCCTGAGCCCGAGAAGCCGAAAGGCGGTCGCCCTCGTGCCTCTGACCGGGCGTCCCTGGCCGGCATCATCCTGGTGCTGCGGTCCGGCATGCAGTGGAAGCACCTGCCGCGTTCCGAGGTAGGCTGCAGCGGCAAGAGGAGTTGGCGGCGGCTGGGCACATGGCAGGCGGCCGGCGTCTGGGCCGCGTTGCACCGGGTGATGCTGAAGCACCTTCAGGACGCCGATGCGCTCGACTGGTCGCGGGCGGCTCTCGACAGCGCCAGTCTGCCGGCCAAAAAAGGGGCTGTGCAACGGGCCCGAACCCGACGAATCGGGGTAAGCCGGGCACGAAGCGCCACCTCGTCGTGGACGCCAGGGGCACGCCGCTCGGCCTGACGCTGAGCGGGGCCAACTGCAACGACAGCCGGACGCTGGCCGCCACGCTCGATGCGGTACCGGGCGTGCGCACGGGTCGGGGCGGCCGCCCGCGGCGCAGACCCGACATGCTGCACGCCGACAAGGGATACGACCATCGTCGCTGTCGGTGCGAGTGCCGGGCTCGCAGCATCACACCGCGGATTGCCCGGCGTGGCATCGAGAGCAGCGAACGGCTGGGTCGCTATCGCTGGATCGTGGAACGGACGCTGGCTTGGCTCGCCCGCTTCCGCCGTCTCGCCATCCGCTACGAACGTCGCGCCGACCTGCACCTCGCCCTCACCACCCTCGCATGCGCGCTCATCTGCCAAGCTCAGGCAAAGCGGTTTTGTCCCTGAATCTTAGGCAGGGGAGTCAGACGAGGTTGATGAAAGCCCAAGCAGTTCTGCCAGCCTCCTCAGCCTTTCCGTCGAGTTTAGCCCGGCGGCCGACATGACGGAGTGGGTACAGTGAAACGCTATCTTTCGCCCTTCCTCCGAAAGAGCGCCGACCTGCCCGCCCACATACCACTCGATATCATCCAGAGTGCCAGAATCCTGACCAACTAGAGAAGCCAGAGGTGCGCTGAATGGCTTGCCAAATATACTCTGCATCTGGTTGGAAATTTCGGCGGCTTCGGCTGGCGTCAGCGCGGTAGGAGTTTTGGTTCCTAGTAAAAGGCATGCTGCGAAGACGCGCTCGGCTGGAGACCAGTCACTTAGTCGCTGATCAATAAATACCGACCTTTGGGGCCCTGATAGCGAGCTCAACAAGCCTATACAGAACTGCACTACCCCAACACCGATTGCGCCGTAGGCGATTACATAGCGCCCACCCCCAGACGCCGCCGACCATGTCGCAGCTGTTACGACGATGCCGACGAGAAAGATGCCTGTTCCGATCGCCATGTTTGCAGGTCCAGATGCCATGTGCTCAGTCTCCTTGAAACGCTGTTATCCAATTCGAGTTATCTAGGTTCGCAGCGAAGTTGCAAGGCATGGCATCGATGCGCAAGTCGTCTATCTTTACCTTGTGAAATGGGACCTGTTGTAGATTAAAAGGTGAAAGGTGACTCTTAATAAGAAACAAACAGCGAGAGAGACACAGCTGCCGTGTCCGCCGCATAATTCCTACCGTATTGGAATCAACTAGGTCAACAGAGGCGGGGCTTTATGCTTGTATCTGTATAGTGCCCGAAGTGACAGATGTTGTGTCTCGGTGAGAGCCTCTGAGTGTGGGATCGGAGAAGGACGATGGGTGCGTATCTGGCGCGGGTCGTGTCCTGCGCGTCTCTCGTGCTCCTCGTGCTCGTTGGTAGCGGCACCACTACGGTCGATGCGATGAGCATCGTGACCCAACGTGAAATCCGTGAACCACCGGAATGGAAGGGCATGCTGGAGAAGCCAGACTCTCCTGTCTGTCCGTCGAATTTCACTAATCCTCGCAATGCACCGTTCATTTTCAAATTCAAGGCCGCCGTTATCGGCAGCGTCGAAAACGTCGGGGCGTTCACTCCGGGGCTATGGGAAGATAAAGGTGACCTAGATTGGGCTTTCCTTCGTCAATACTGGCGGACCGGAAAGCAATTTTACTTTAGCGCCACGCAATGCGACGGCGGGCAGGCTAAAATTGCGGATGCGGGTGCGAAAATGGAGGCCGAGCAATGGGCAAGGAAGCGTGTCACCCGCTGGAATAATGAACTCGGCAGGAGCAAGTTCAGGCCGTTTTTGGAGTTTCGACAGTCAAAAGTCGAGTACTCATGCATACCCGGTGTTTTGTCAAATCCGGGACCTACAGCTGAGGAACGAGAGGATGAGGAGGCTGAGGGCAAGGCCAATGCCATTGCCAACGCCAAAGAGGCGAAGGAGCGCGAACAATCAGCAAATGCTGTGAAATTCCAAATTACTAGCAACGATAAAAAAAGATACGGATAGCTTTTTATTCTACGGCTCGCCGGACCGCGTGGCCTTCTTTTGAAAAATCATACATTGTTGATGCATATGATACAAAAGACTACAATTATCCACTTTCTTGTATTCGAGGCGAGCAAATATGCTACGGAGCGTGGCGTGAGGACGATCGGTCCGTCTATTGGGGCGTCGGTTACAACAATGAGAAATCATGTACTAATTGCTGTACGACATGCGGCAAGGGAACAAAAGTTGTCAGCCTACAAGCAGGACCGGACGGACCGCCGCCCAACAGCCTTACTATACGGATGAGGAGCTTGGATCCTCGCAGGGTACAAGTGGAGTTCTACTCGCAATCTTATAGGAGAGCTTGGCCCGGAGGTGGCAAGGCCTACACCTTGGCTGACTCCGAGTATCACGAGTACAGCATCAATTGTCAGAAAGGCGAGAAGATCTGTTACGGTGCGTGGCGTGAGGGCAATTCCAATTCATATTGGGGGGTCGGCGTGAACGACCACGACGGATGCACGAATTGCTGCATGACTTGCGGTACCGGCACCCATTCGCATACGCTTCAGCCAGGGAGCAACTCGCCCGGTGGCGGCTCAGGTGGGGGTTCGAGCGTTTCGGAGGCAATCGGCGCTGGTATCGCCATCGGCTCGGCCCTTGGGGGCATCATCGGCGGCGGCGGCGGCAGAGGTGGTGGAACAGTCATACGGCGCCCCAATCCCCCGAATTACAGCGGAGACTACCAGCCCGGGCGGAGCGGAATTTCCGGAGGCCGTTGATGAGCTAGCACCTAGTCAGGGCGGACTGGGTGAATGCTGAGTTAAGGCGAGATGGAGGCCGGGACGCCCGATCCGAGGCGCGCGGCCGACCGCCTTCGGCTTCTCGGGCTCGGAGGGTAGAAGCGGCTTGACCACCGCCCACAGGTCGTCGGGTACGAGAGCGTCCATCCCCTCTCAACCCGCCAAAACCGGTTTTGTCCCACACTCTTAGAGCGAGGCCACTCCCGATCGCGGTGTCAGCGCGAGCGCACGCGAGGCCGCCCGCGCGCGGGCGCGGCCTCCTCCCACTCTCGGTCCCGCTCCGCGAGCGAGGCCGCCCGGCGCGCCTCCGACCCGTCAGCCTCCTCGGGCAGGGCAGCCGGCGCAGGGATGATGGGACCCCCCTCCCCCAAAAATCGCGCCAGCGTGGTGACGAGGCGATCGAGGTCGGCCGACGCGATCGCGGCCCGGTGGACCAGCGCCATGCGCGAATGAGCGGCGAGATCGGCGCAGGTCCGCGCGAAGGCGAGGCGCGCGATCTCGTCCGCCTCCAGCGGCAGGCGGTCGAGGGGGATCTCCCGAAGCCGGGCGAGCCGCCGCTCCGCCAGGGCCTCGGCCGCGTGCCGCACCCGGGCACCGGGCGCGGCGCGGGCGATCTCCTCCAGGATGAAGGCGCGCAGCGCCTCGACCCGCACCGGACCGAACTTCCTGACCTGCAGGATCGCGGCCGGGGCGGATTGGGCGATCTGGCCGAGATCGGCGAAGCCCGCCTTGCGGAGGCGGGCGCGCAGCGATGCCGTGAGCAGCCCCCGCCCGAGCCCGGCCGCCGAGAGGCGCACGATCAGCTCCGGGCGCAGATCCTCGAACAGCGGCAGACGCGCGCAGATCTCACAAAAGAGGCTCGGGAATCGGGCGGAGCGGAGCGAGGGACCGGGCATCGCCCGCCGCGGATACGGCGCATCGCGCCTCCCCGCAACCAGGGCCGAGCGGCGACCTGCGTCAGGGAATCAGCCGGAGGCGGCGGCCGGCGAATAGCGTGGCGGTGACGCCCGCGAACATCGCGAACCCGAACACCCAGCCCGAGACCGCGCCGGCCATGACGCCGGAGAGCAGGGTGCCGACGCTGCAGCCGAGGCCGGTCATCGCCCCCCAGCCGAGGAGCAGGCCCCCGAGGAGGCCCCGGACGGCCTGGCCCGGGCTCGGCCAGGCGGGGCGGAACTGGCCGGCGGCGAGGGCGGCCGCGAAGGCGGCGAGCACGAGGCCGCCGACGAAGAGGCCGTTCGGGGTGAGGAGCGCGTCGCGGACGGCCGTTGCGCAGCCGCGGAAGGTGTCGAGCCCTTCGAGGCGCTCGGGGAGCAGGCCGAGCTGCGCCGCCGCCTGACGGGTGCGCCCGCCGATCTCGGCCGTGACGCCGAGGGGCGCGACCCGGAGATAGGCGGCCGTGGCGATCGCGCCGACGGCGAGGCCGCCGATCCAGGTCGGCCAGCGCGCGACGAAGATCGCGGCCAGCGGAGAGGCCGGTTCCGCCGCCGCCCCTGGCACCCGGCCGAGGCGGTGGAGGAGCCACGCCAGCGCCGCCAGGGCGGCAAGGCTTGCGGCGAGCGAGCCCGCGTAGCCGAGATGGCGCGGCAGCCAGAGCACCGGCGCCTCGGACACGCTGGCGAGGTAGAGCGGATTCCAGGTCGCGAAGCCGAGCGCGAAGCCCAGGGCCGTGCCGAGGAGCGCGAAGGGCGCCGTCGGCGAGCCCTCGCCGAGCCGGTAGAGATGGGCGCTGATGCAGGAGCCGGAGACCGCCATGCCCGCGCCGAAGGCGAGGCCCGCGAGAACCAGGACGGGTCCGACCGGGCCGATATGCGCGTCCGGCGGCAGGCGGGTGCCGGACGGGTCCGGCATCCAGGCGCCGAGCACGACCGCGTAGCCGACGAGCCCCGCCGCCAGCGCCGTCAGGATGCCGAGCATGCCGCGCGGGTCGCCCGTGTCGAGAAAGTCCCGCCACAGGCAGAGGAAGCAGAAGCGGGAGCGCTGCAGGACGAAGCCGAACAGCGCGCCGAGCACCAGGGAGAGGCCGAGGCGCGTGCCGCCGGGTTCCGCGGCGAGGCGTTGGGCGGAGAGCGCGATGCCGAGGCCGAGCGCTACGGCGACAGCGATCCCGAGCGGTCCGGCGAGGCGCGCGAGCGAGGCCCGCGCCGCGGGGACAGGCGCCGGGGCGGGCCCTCGCGCCTCGCCGAACCCTGCCGTCACTTGCCGCCCCAGACCGTGCCGGCGAGGTTCACCACGGGCACGCCGACGGCGTTGCCGTACTCGGTCCAGGAGCCGTCGTAATTGCGCACGGGGTAGCCGAGGATCCGGCTCAGCACGAACCAGGAATGGCTGGAGCGCTCGCCGATGCGGCAGGAGGTGATGATCGGCTTCGAGCCGTCGATCCCGGCCGCGGCGTAGAGCGCCTTCAGCTCGGCCGTCGACTTGATGGTCCCGTCCGGGTTCACGGCCTTGGCCCAGGGTACGTTCACCGAGCCCGGAATGTGGCCGGCCCGGATGGCGAGTTCCTGCACGCCGGCCGGCGCGATCACCTTGCCGGAGAACTCGTCCGGCGAGCGGATGTCGAGGATCTGCTCGTCGCGCTCCTTGCGCGCCACGGCGAGCACGTCGGCGAAGCGCGCCCGCAGGCCGGCCGAGGGCTGGGCCGCCTGGAAGGTCGTGGCCTTGACCTCCGGGGTGCGGGTGTCGAGGGGGCGCTTCTCCGCCTCCCACTTCTTGCGGCCGCCGTCGAGGAGCTTGACGTTGTCGACGAGGCCGTATTGGGCGAGCACCCAGGCGCCCCAGGCGGCGAACCAGTTGTTGTTGTCGCCGTAGAGCACGACCGTGGTGTCGCGGTCGATGCCGAGCTTGCGAACGAGGGCGGCGAACTTCTCGGGCCCGGCGATGTCCCGGCTCACCGTCTCGACGAGATCGGTGTGCCAGACCACGTTCTGCGCGCCGGGGATGTGGCCGCGCTCGTACTGGCCGGGCTCGACGCTGACCTCGACGATGCGCAGCTTCGGGGCGTCGAGGTTCTTCTCCAGCCACTCGGTCGAGACGAGGGCGCTCGCGCGGGCGGGCTCCTTCGCCTCGGCGGAAGCGCGGGCCGCGACGGGCTCCTGCGCGGCGACGGGCGCGGTGAGGGCGAGCGCGATCAGCGCGGCGAGGCCGAGGGTGTGGGGGATGGGGCGCGGCACGGGACGGTCTCCGGCAGGGTAGTTGCGAGGGCGCATGGCATCGTCGGCGCCCCGGCAGCCGCGGGCGGCCACCGGGCGCCGCCGAAGGGCGCCGCTGCGGGAATTGGGCAGATCCGCGAGGTGTCCGGGGCCGGCTCGGGGACCGGGCTCTCGCCCGTGCACCGAACGCGGCTCCCGAACGTTTCGCGGACCGCGGCATGATCATCGCCGGAACATCGTCGGCGCGTCAACGAAACGGACTTTCGTTTTACTGTTCAGCGAGAGATCTGAGCCCTCCGCGCACGGGAAAGATGCGGAGGATTATCTTGTCCGATTCTTCGTGGCGCTCCGGCGCGCATCGGCCGAGCGGTCGGCCCTCCGCCCCGATCAGGTCGACTGGCCGAGGATGCCCAGGATCTCGCGGCGCAGGCGCACGAGCTCGGAATCGTCGCGGTGGCGCGGATAGGGCCGGTCGACGCGGATGTCGGCCCGTATCGCGGCCGGGCGGTCGCCGAGCACGATCACCCGCTCGGCCAGAACCAGCGCCTCCTCGACGTCGTGCGTGACGAGCAAGGCCGTGAAGCGCTTCTCCTGCCAGAGATGCAGGATCTCGGCCTGCATGGCGAGGCGGGTCAGGGCGTCGAGCTTGCCCAGCGGCTCATCGAGGAGGAGGAGCCGCGGCTCGTTGACGAGCGCCCGCGCGAGCGCCGCCCGCTGGGCCATGCCGCCGGAGAGCTGGTGGGGATAGACGTCGGCGAAGCCGTCGAGGGCGACGAGGCGCAGAGCGGCCTCGATCCGTGCGGCCCGACCGCTCCCGACGCCCTGCGCCTCGAGGCCGAGCGCCACGTTCCCGCGCACGGTCCGCCAGGGGTAGAGGGTCGGGTCCTGGAAGACGAGGAGGCGCGAGGGATCCGGCCCGTCGACGCGCCGCCCGTCGACGGCGATGCGGCCCTCGTCCGGCGGCTCCAGCCCCGCGATCAGCCGCAGCAGGGTGGACTTGCCGCAGCCCGAAGGGCCGAGCAAAGCCACGAAGCCGCCGGGCTCCACCGCGAGCCCGACCCGGTCGAGCACCGGGAGCGCCGCGCCGCGGATGTCGAAGGCGTGGCTGACGGCCTCGATCGTCAGCCGGGCTCCGATCGCGCCCGCCGGGGCCGCATTGGCGATCCGGGCGGCGGGGCGTTCCTGCGTCGCGGTCACCATTGCACCAGCCCCTTCTGCCAGGAGAGCACCCGGTCGCGCAGGCGGAACAGCAGGGTGATCAGCCCCGAGCACATCAGCGCCATCACGATGAGGGCCGCGTACATGTTGGCGTAGGCGGCCCATCCTTGCGCCCATTGCAGGTACCAGCCGAGGCCCGATTTGACGCCGAGCATCTCGGCGACCACCAGCACCGCGAAGGAGCCGCCGAGGCCCATGAACAGGCCGACGAAGACGTGCGGCAGGGCGGCCGGGATCGCGACCCGGAGCACGAGGAAGGCGGGCGAGGCGCCGAGCGTCCGGGCGACGTCGAAATAGGCCTTGTTGACGCCCGCCACCCCCGACCAGGTCAGCACCGTGACCGGGAATCCCGTGGCGAGCGCGACGAGGAAGGTGCTGGCCGACCAGGACGAGGGGAAGACGAAAAAGGCGAGCGGCAGCCACGCGGTGGCCGGGAGCGGCCCGACGAAGCGCAGGACCGGGTGCGCCCAGTAGCCCACCGCCCGCGACGAGCCGATCGCGACGCCGAGCGCGAAGCCCAGCGCCGCGCCGATCGCGTAGCCCCCCGCCAGCAGCTTCAGCGAGTTGAGGATGCTGCCGCCGAGCTTCGGCCAATCGTCGAGGAAGACCTCCAGGATCGCCTGCGGCGGCGGGAAGAACGGCATCGGCAGGAGCTCGAACTTCGCGGTCACGAGTTCCCAGGCGAGGAGCCCGAGCGCCAGGGCGGCGAGCCAGGGGCTCCCGTGGCGCAGCCGTGCCCCGGCCCGGCCGAGGCGGGAGGCGAGCAGGCTCGCGGGCAGGAGCGCGAGCCCGAGGAGGCCCGCCCCCGTCGCGAGGGATTCCGTGCGAGGGAAGTCGCCGCTCTCGGGCAGCGCCAGCGTCGCCCCCGCAAGAGCGAGCCAGGCCGCAGCGGCGACGAGCCCGCTCCAGGGCAGCGCCCGCGGCAAGTCGGGCAGGGAGGCGGCGCGGGGAAGCGCGCCCGCGAAGAGGGCGCTGCCCGTGAGGTTGCGCATGCCGCGCCCTCAGCTCAGCACGTCGGCATAGACGCGCTCGGCGAATTTCGCCGTGTCCGTCGTGCGCTTGAGGACGTTCACCTGCTTCAGTTCCTCGCCGTAGAGGACGAGCTGCGCCTTGAGGTCGCCGCCGACCGGGCGGTCGCCGTGCTCCTGGCTGCGCAGCATGGCGGCGAGGTCCTCCACCGAGCCCTTGCCGCCGTAGCCGGAGAAGATCCGCGCCGCATCCTCCGGGTCCTGGTGGACGCGGTGGCCCGCCTCCAACACGGCGCGGGTGAGCGCGGCCGCGGCGGCGCGGTCGTTGCGGATCAGGCTGCCCCGCACCGCGACCACGCAGCAGGTGCGGCTCGCGTAGCTCCCCGACAGGTTGGTCGCGACCTCGGAGAAGCGCGGATCCTTGAGCCAGATCCAGGTACGCGGGTCGGAATCGGCGAGCACCTGCGCCTCGCCCTTCTCCACCGCGAGGTTGAGGAGGTCGGCGGGGTATTGCCGCCACTCGACCCCGCTCTCCGGGTCGATGCCGGCCTGGGCGAGCAGCAGCCCGAAGAAGTTCTTGGCCGGGCTGGCATGGTCGCTGATCGCGATGGTCCTGCCCTTGAGCCCGGCAATGTCGGTGATGCCGGCGGATCTCGCCGCGAGCAGGCGCAGGCAGCCGCCGTGCAGCCCCGCGGTGATCTTCACGTCGAAGCCCTGCTCCAGGGGCTTCAGCCAGCGCAGCGCCATGCCGATCCCGGCATCGGCCTTGCCGGTGGCGATGGCCTCGAGCAGCGCCTCGGTCGAGCCGCCGAAATTCACGAATTCCACGTCGAGCCCGTGCCGGGCGAAGTGGCCGCGCTCCTTGGCGAGCGGCGCCGCGGCGGTGCAGATCGCCGTGGCGTTCCAGGCGAGCCGGATCGGTTTCAGGGGTCCCGCCGGACCCTCCGCGGCGGCCGGGCCGCAGAGCGGGCCGGGATCGAACGGCGCCGCCGGGCCGGGCCCCAGGCCCGGACGGCGCTCGCGCCGAAGCCCAGCGGCAGCGCCGCGGCGGCGGCTCCCGCGCGCAGCAGGAACCGGCGCGACGGCAGGGGGCCGGGGCGCGTGGGCTCGTCGGTCATGGCGGTCTCCGGTGCGCGGTGCGCGGCGGGTTGTTGGAATCGGACATGCGCGCGACGGGAGCCGCCCGCGGCCAGGCCGCGCAGGCGCAGCCCCGCTCGCTCGACACATGTTGCAACAAGTCTTCGTTCGCTTGCGCGCGAAGTCAATGGAAGCTTATTCTCAACATTTCTTCATGTGGACAAGAAAGTCCGCAGCAACGGCTCAAGATCGAGAAGGACTTCATCGGGACGCGCGCTCGCGGCCCGGCACGGCAGGCAGCGAACCAGGACCGGACGATTGCACGTCGTCCCGCACTGAGAACCGCGTATTCGTCCTGCGACGGGCAGTCGATAGAAGATCACACGTATATTCCCCTGGATCGCGACAAGAACAGGCTGCGCAGCCTCCCTATTTCGAAAGATCGTTTCGTTGACGGGACGCGGCGCGATGCGGGACGATGCGCGCATGGCCGCCGGACCTGTCCGGCCCCCCTTCCTCGAAGCCCGACATGACCGCCGCCGTCCCGTCCCTCGACGTTGCCCGAACCCTTGCCCAGAGCTTCGCCGAACGCGCGGCGGAGCACGACCGGACGGGCGCGTTCCCGCACGAGAACATCGCGGCCCTGCGCGAGGCCGGCCTCCTCGCGCTCTGCGTGCCGCGCCGTCTCGGGGGCGCCGGCGGCGGGCTCGCGCGGGCGGTCGAGACGGTCGGCGCCATCGGGGCGGGCGAGCCGGCGACCGCCCTCGTCCTCGCCATGACGCTCCTCCAGCAGGGCCTCGTTCTGCGGGACGGCTCGCCCTGGCCGGGTCCCGTTGCCGACGCCTTCGGCCGCGCCGCCGCAGCGCGGGGCGCCCTGATCAACGCGCTCCGGGTCGAGCCGGAACTCGGCACGCCGGCCCGGGGCGGCCTGCCCGCCACGATCGCGCAGCGCGACGGGGCGGGCTGGCGCGTCACCGGCCGCAAGATCTACTCAACGGGGGCGCCGGGGCTCGCCTACGGCCTCGTCTTCGCGCGCACCGACGAGGCCGAGCCGCGCACCGGCAACCTGCTCGTGCCCCTCGACGCCCCGGGCGTGCGGATCGAGGAGACCTGGGACCATCTCGGCCTGCGGGCCTCCGGCAGCCACGACGTCCTCCTCGAGGACGTGTTCGTGCCGGCCGACCACGCCGTCGACCTGCGCGCGCCGGAGGCGTGGGCGCGCCCGGACGCGCTGCAGCAGGCCTGGAGCTGCGCGCTGCTCGCCGCCCTCTACGACGGCGTGGCGCGGGCGGCGCAGGGCTGGCTCGTCGGCTTCCTGCGCGGCCGCCGGCCCGGCAGCCTCGGCGCGCCGCTCGCGAGCCTCGCCCGCTTCCAGGAGGCGGTCGGCGAGAACGAACGCCTCCTCAGCGTCAACGCCCGCCTCGTCGCGGGCCTTGCGGCGGAGACCGATTCCGGGCGCCTGCCGGCCGCGCAGGAATCCGGCTTCGTCAAGATCACCGTCACCGAGAACGCCATCGCCGCGGTCCAGCGCGCGGCCGAACTCGGCGGCAATGCCGGCCTGTCGCGCGCCAACCCGCTCGAACGGCACCTGCGCGACGTTCTCTGCGCGCGCATCCACTGGCCGCAGGGCGACGCGGTGCGGATGCAGGCCGGCCGCGCCGTCCTCGGCGCCTGAAGCGACCCGCACCCGCCCGGTCCGGATACCGAAGGAGACATCCATGAGCCATCTTCCGCCCGACGCGGTCGAGTTCATCGGCTTCGCCGCCCCGCGCTACGTCTCCGAGACGCATGCGCCGGTGGGATCCGCGATCGACCGCGACTACCTCCGGCTGCTCGCCCAGGCCCATGAATGGGGCGGCTTCGACCGCATCCTCGTCGCCTTCTACGCGACGGCCCCGGACGCGCTCCTGCTCGCCGCCGAGATCGGCGCCGCGACGACGCGGCTCGGGCTGATGATCGCGCACCGCACCGGCTTCACGGCCCCCACCGTCGCCGCGCGCCAATTCGCGACGCTGGACCAACTCACGGGCGGGCGCGTCGCGATCCACGCGATCAGCGGCGGCGACGACCGGGAACTCGCGCAGGACGGCGACCACCTCAGCAAGGACGAGCGCTACGCCCGCACCGCCGAGTTCCTCGACATCGCCCGCCTCAGCTGGACCGCCGAATCCCCCTTCGACTACGCGGGCACCTATTACCGGGTCGCGGGCGGCTTCTCCGAGGTGAAGCCGGTCGGCGCCATCCCGGTCTATTTCGGGGGCGCCTCCCCGGCGGCGCTGGCGGTGGCCGGGCGCCACGCCGACACCTACGCCCTCTGGGGCGAGACCCAGGCGCAGGTGCGCGAGCTGATCGGCCGGGTGCGGGCGGCGGCCGCCCCCCACGGGCGCGATCCCCGCTTCAGCCTCTCCGTCCGCCCCATCCTCGCCGAGACCGAGGAACGGGCCTGGGCGCGGGCGGACGCGATTCTGGCCCGGACCCGGGACCTGCGCGCCGCCAAGGGCCTCGGCCCGGCGGCGAGCCCGCAGAACGAGGGCTCGCGCCGCCTCCTCGCCGCGGCCGCCGCCGGCACGCGCCTCGACAAGCGGCTCTACACCGCGATCGCCGCGGAGACGGGCGCCGCAGGCAATTCCACCGCCCTCGTCGGCACGCCCGAGCAGGTCGCCGAGGCGCTCCTCGACTATCACGATCTCGGGGTGCGCACCTTCCTGATCCGCGGCTTCGACCCGCTGGAGGACGCGATCGCGTACGGCCGCAGCCTGCTGCCCGCCTTCCGCAGCCTGCTCGCCCGGCGAACCGGCACGGCGGAGGCCGCCTCCGGCACGGCGGAGGCCGCCTGATGCCGGGCCGCCTCCTCGCCCTCGTCGCCCTCGTCGCCCTCGCCCTCGCGCCCGCCCGGGCCGAGGAGGTGCTGAGGGTCGGCGACCAGCGCGGCAATGCCCGCGCCCTGATGGAGGCCGCGGGCGTCCTCGACGGGTTGGGCTACCGGCTCGAATGGAGCGAGTTCCCGGCCGCCGCCCCCCTCCTCGAGGCGCTGAATGCCGGGGCGATCGATGCGGGCGGCGTCGGCGACGCGCCCTTCACCTTCGCGGCCGCCGCGGGCGTGCCGGTGAAGGCCTTCCTCGCCTTCCGCAACCGGCAGGACGGGCTCGCCATCCTCGTTCCCCCGGATTCTCCGATCCGCGCGGTCGCGGATCTGCGCGGCAAGCGCATCGCCACGAACCGCGGCTCGATCGGCCACCAGATCGTGCTGGCGGCGCTCGAGGAGGCGGGGCTGCCCGCCGACAGCGTCGCCTTCCGCTTCCTGCCGCCCGCCGACGCCAAGCTGGCGCTCGCCTCCGGCGCGGTCGACGCGTGGTCGACCTGGGAGCCCTACACCTCGGCGGCCGAGCTCGCCGGCCTCGTGCGCGTCCTGCGCGCCGGCAACGGCATCACGCCGGGCCTGAGCTTCGCGGTGGCGAGCGACACCGCGCTCAGGACGAAGCGCGCGCTGCTCGCCGACTACGCCGCGCGCCTCACCCGGGCACGGGCCTGGGCGCTGAGCGATCCCGCGCCCTACGCCGCCGCGTGGTCGAAGCTGATCGGCCTGCCGGAGGCCGTGCCGCTGCGCTGGTTCGGCCGCGCGCAATACCGCACGGTGCCAATCGATGCGGCGGTGATCGCCGACGAGCAGCGCATCATCGACCTCTATGTCCGCGCCGGCCTGATCCCGCAGGCCCGCGCACCGCGCGCCGAGGCCATCGTCGACACGGGGTTTTCCGAGGCGCTCGTCGCCGTGCGATGATGCGCGGGCGCACGCAGTTGGGGCAGAGACGACATGCACGACATCGGCGACGGACACGGCCACCACGACAACGCGGACGATGATCGCGATCTACGTTCCGAGGCCTCGAAACAGGATCGCTGGAAGCACGACGGTGTGCGCGTCATCCCCGGCGACCGGCTCGACCCGAACACCGCCCAGACCCCCGGCATGTTCCGCCAGGCTGCCATCAACGCGGCCCGGGTCGGCGCCCAGAAGATCTGGGCCGGGACGGTGGCGATCGAGCCCGACGCCAAGACCGGCGTCCACCATCACGGCGCCCTGGAGAGCGTCATCTACATCGTCTCCGGCCGGGCCCGGATGCGCTGGGGCGACCGGCTTGAATTCGTCGCCGAGGCCGGCCCTGGCGACTTCATCTTCGTGCCGCCCTTCGTCCCCCACCAGGAGATCAACGCCTCCACCGACGAGCCCCTGCACTGCGTGCTGGTGCGCTCCGACAACGAGGCGGTGGTCGTCAACCTGCCCGATGTCGAGCCCGTCGAGCGGCCCGAGGCCGTCCACTGGATCGACCCGATCCACAAGCATCCTTGAGGCCCGTCAAGGACTTGGCGCGGAGCAGCGCGCCCTAGGACGGCAGCGCCCCCGCGGCGTACCAGAGGGCGAGGTCGTCGGAGACGAGGGCCCTGCGCCGCTTGTTGACGATGGGTGAGACGGCCTTGAGAAGCCGCTCCAGCGCCGCGCGCGCCGCCTCCGTCTTCGCCGGATCCGACTGCAGGTAGGCCGTGCACAGGGCGCCCGCGGCCTCGTCCCAGAGGTCGCTGCGCGCCCCGTCGCGCACCTCGATCAGCGCCGCGCCGTAGAGGGCGGAGAGCCCTTCGGACACGGAGGCGATGCGGCGCTTGCCGAGTTCCGGCCGCCGCGGATTGACGTGAGCCATCAGGGGCGTGGCAAAAACCTCGTTGGACATGCGCAAACAGGCCTCATCGCGGTCCGGCATCCGTCCGTTTCGCCGCCAAGGATGCATTCGAGGGGTCGATGCAGCGCCGACGGAAAGCATTCGTCCGAAACGTCAGCCGAACGATTGTCATCTCTGACCATGCTGTCAGAGCCCGCAGGACGAAAGAAGACCCGCTGGTGGATAAACCTATTCAGTGGTTGGAAAATTCCCCTGCCGGAAGCGTGCCTCCGCCCGCAGAGGCAGATCGGGGGATCGGAATGATCGCGAATTTTCGACGGAAAATCCGATCAAATACAATGGAAATTCAATCGACCTATTGCGGTGACCGCATTCATGTATCGTTTACCAGCTCGATAGGCTCGTTGTAACCTGTTCTAAACTTCCGCATTAGTACCTATGGTTGTACTTGGACGGAAGGACAGGGCGGAGCCAACCGGCGTCCGCTGCAGGGGGGAGCCACGGCGATGCCAAGTCCGCAGATCCTTCGGGACATCGCTCTGTTCGTTGAAGTTGCCAAACGCATGAGCTTCAGCCGGGCCGCGGAGGCGCTGGACATGCCCGTGTCCTCGCTCTCGCGGCGGATCTCGCAGTTCGAGGCCGCCCTCGGCATTCGCCTGCTCGACCGCACCACGCGGAAGATCGCCCTGACGCCCGCCGGGGAGACCTACCTCGCTCAGGCCTCGCAGCTCGTGGAGGACGCGCAGCGCAGCTTCGACGCCCTCATCACCCAGGCACGGGGGCCGGCCGGCCTCCTCAAGGTTGCGGCACCGCCCGATTTCTGGGCCGTGCAGCACCTGTCCGACCTGACCGCGGAATTCTCGGGCCTGCACGAGCAGGTGCACGTGCATCTCGACCTTCACGCGTCCCAGGTCGACCTCGTGCAGGACGATTACGACCTTGCCATCACCAACGAGGAGCCCACCCAGGCCTCGCTGATCGTCCGCCGCGTCGGCGCGACGGCGAACGGGCTATTCGCGGCACCCGACTATCTCCGATCCCGCGGTCGCCCCGGGCACCCGCACGAGTTGTCGGAGCACGACATCGTCCTGCCCGTCGCATCGTCCACGGCGACGTGGCAGTTCACCCGCCGGGACGAGGTCGTCAACACGACGGTGTCCGGGCGCCTCTCCTGCAACAGCCGCAGTCTTGCACGGCGTCTCGCGATCACGGGGCGTGGCATCACGATGTCCAGCGACATCAATGTGCAGCGCGATGTGCACAGGGGCCGGCTTGAGCCGGTCCTGCCGGACTGGCAGCTGCCGGCCACGCCGGTCTACATCGTGACCACATCGCGGCTGCTTCCGGCCAAGGCCAGAAGCTACATCGACTTCATCTCCAAGCGCCTGAGCGGCGTCCTCCTCGACGCCGGGGTGACGGCCCGGCGCGATGCGGACCGGCATCCCGTCGGGTCACGCGCGCTCTGACGCTTGCCGGAGCCAGGGCGGTTCAGGGACCCGACCCCACCGCCAGCGGACGTTTCACGCCTCACGCGCGGTCCGGGCTCCGTCGGAGGGCGGTGTCCCGCACGAAGTCGAGGCAGCGCCGGCGTGCCTCGGCATCGCCGATCCTGATGAAGGCCTGCAACAACTCGGTGGCCTCTGCCAGCCTGACGCGTCCGCTCCCGTCCGTCACGGCCGAGGGGTCCTGGCTCAGCAACGCGTTCGTCACGCCGAGCGCTTCCGCGATCTGGTCGAGCGAGTGCTGTGCGGCCGCCGGCAGACGCACGGCCGCGCGTTCCTTGCCGGCGCCCTCCACGCCTGCCTTCTCGCGCGAACCGTGGGGATCGAAATTGGTCATGTGCGTTCCTTGCGACGCCGTGCGGCCGCGCGCAGGCACGGGCGCCATCTCTGGCAGGGCGGTTGGGCTAAATGCATACAATGTGCGAAATTCAGATTGTGCGCAAGCTTGTTGTGCCCCGTCCCGGAAAAATTTGGGTCGCCCGACCCGCCGCTCCGCGCGGGCCGCTCAGTGCGGCCGGGCCGAGGGTTGAGCCTAGTTGAGGTGCCTGCGGCGCGATTGATCCTCCCGCCCCGCCAGCCTGCGGCCGACCTCGAAGAGCAGCATGTCGGCGAGGAACTGCAGATCCCGGTCTCCGACCTTCTCGACTGCCTTCTGGGCGGCAATGCAGCGGTCGGCCGCCGCGTCGAGGGGATCGTGCGACGAGAACATCTCGGTGGAGACATAGGCTTCGTCACTCATCCGTGCGGGCGTGATGTCGATGACGATGCCGCGCCCGCGCTTGGGCTGGCCGGACCGGTCGAGGTCGAAGCGCCCGCGCGCCAAGAGCCACCGGATCTGCCCATCCGCGGCGCAGACGCGGTACTCGGCGACGTAGGCGCCGCCCGCTCGCGCGCACCGGCCGATCGCCCGCACGACCCGCTCGCGGTCCTCCGGATGGATGCCGGCCATGAAATCGCGCAGCGGCGCGCCGGCCTCGGCTTGCTCCGCGTCCACGCCGAAGAAGGCGGCGACCAGAGCGTCCGCGACCAGAACGTCGCTGCCGATATCCCAGTCCCAGCTTCCGACCGCGTCCAGCGTCTGGACGATCTCCTGGAGCGGGCTCTTGGCCGTCGGGGTGGCATCCGTCTTCCGCTTCGGCACGGGCATCTTTCCGTCGCGTCGTTACCAGGCAACTCAGGGAACCGGTGTCGCTCGTCGGGCCGCGGCCGCCGAGTGCTCTGTGCGGTGCCGGATCCGGACCGAGCGAGGGTGCCGGGTCGCGGCCCCTGTCGGTATCGCCGGTTGTACTCGCTTCCGTTCTCCGATGGAGGGGAAGAGGGACCGAAAAAATCGTCTGGCGGTCGAGGTGACGGGCCGCCGTGACCTGACGGCAACGGAATTCGCGCAAAGGTCGTGCTCGGCCTTTCAATCCCACCCGGCGTTCACATCTGATGGGACCACCCGAGCTTCCAAGCCTGCCAATCATGGATTGCGCCACGACGAGTGAGAGTGAAGCCGTGCGCCTTCGGGCGCTGGACCGCTATCGGCTGCTCGACACGCCGCGGGAGCAGGATTTCGACGAGATCGCGGAAGCCGCCGCGGAACTGTGCGAGACGCCGATCGCGGTGGTCAATCTCGTCGGTGAGGGGCGGCAGTTCTTCAAGGCCGAGGTCGGGCTCGGCGTTCGCGAGACCCCGCTCGAGACCTCCTTCTGCCGGCAGGCGATCCTGCAGGAGGAGTTTCTCTACGTGCCGGACGCCGCCCGCGATCCGCGCTTCGAGAACAACCCGCTCGTCACCGGCGAGCCCGGCCTACGCTTCTACGCCGGCGCCCTTCTGAAGACCGCCGAGGGGCAGCCCATCGGCACCGTCTGCGTGCTCGACACCGAGCCGCGGGAACTCTCGGAGCGTCAGCGCCGGGGACTGGCGCGGCTCGCCCGGCAGACCATGACGCAGATGGAGTTGCGTCGATCCCTGCGCGAGCAGGCGGAGCAGCGCCGGCTTCACGAACGCATTCTCGACAGCGCCACCGATTACGCCATCGTGGCCGCCGATCCGCAGGGGCGCGTCACCCGCTGGAACGCCGGCGCCGAGCGCATCCTGGGCTGGACCGAGGCGGAGATGCTCGGCCGGCCGGTCGCGACCCTCTTCACGCCCGAGGACCGCGCCGAAGGCAGGCCGCCGGCGGAGATGAATCTCGCACTGGGGACCGGGAGCGCACCCGACGAGCGCTGGCACCTGCGCAAGGACGGCAGCCGCTTCTGGGCGGCCGGCGAGATGATGCCGCTGACGTCGGAGGACGGCGAACACCTGGGATTTCTCAAGATCCTGCGCGACCGCACCGAGCACCGCGCCTCCGAGGCCGCGCTGCAGGAGAGCGAGTTGCGCTACCGCTCCCTCGTCGAGGTCAGCCCGCAGGTGGTCTGGTTCGGCGACGCCGACGGCACCATCACCTACTGCAACGCCTACTGGTACGATTACACCGGCCTGCCCCCCGGCGAGACCGGGGAGGCGAGCTGGATGGGCGCGATCCACCCGGGCCACCGCGAGCGCGTCCGCGACGCGTGGCTCGCGGCGGCGAAGGGCGAGCGTGTCTACGAGGTCGAGTTCCCGCTGCGTCGGGCGGATGGACAATACCGCTGGTTCCTCTCGCGCGCACGACCGGTCCGCGATGCAGCGGGGGTCCTGACGAGCTGGATCGGCACCACCCTCGACATCCACGAGCGCAAGGTCGCCGAGGAGCGCTTCGAGGCGCTGACCGAGCTGGCCCCGGCGATCATCTGGTTCGGCAACCCCGATGGCAGCCTCAGCTACCTGAACAATCGCTGGTACGCCTATACCGGCCAGACGCCGGAGCAGGCGCTGCCGCTCGGCTGGGGCGAGGTCATCCACCCGGACGACCTGCCGGGCCTGATGCGGGCCTGGGAGAATGCGCGCACGCGTGAGGCCGTCTACGACACCGAGGCCCGCCTGCGGCGCGTCGACGGGACCTTTCGCTGGTTCCTGATCCGGGCCGAGCCGCTGCGGGACGCGAGCGGCGCGGCGATCGGCTGGCTCGGCAGCAACAGCGACATCCACGATCGCAAGGAAGCCGAGGCGGCACTGCGACGGGCGCAGGAGCAAGCGCGGCTCGCCGTCGAGGCCGCGAATACGGGCATCTTCGACTACGATCTCGTCACCGGCGATCTAGGCTGGGACGGGCGCACCCGCGCCCTGTTCGGGCTGCCGCCCGACGCGGCCGTCTCGTACGAGATCTTCCTGGCCGGACTGCATCCCGAGGACAGAGGCTGGGTCGACGACGCCGTGAGGGCCGCCCTCGACCCGACCGGGAGCGGCACCTACGACATCACCTACCGCACCGTCGGGCTGGAGGACGGCGTCGAGCGCTGGGTCGCGGCCAAGGGGCAATCCTTCGTCCGGGATGGCCGCACCGTGCGCTTCATCGGCACGGTGCGTGACGTCACCGAGAGCCGGCAGGCGGAGGAGGCGCTGCGCGAGACCGAGGAGCGCTACCGGCTGGCGGCCCGCGCCACCAACGACGCGGTCTGGGACTGGGACCTCGCCACGAACCACATCCTCTGGAACGAGGCGCTGCTGACCGCCCACGGCCACGCCCCGGACGCCGTGGAGCCGACCGGCGACTGGTGGATCTCCCACATTCATCCCGACGACCGGGTCCGCATCGACGCCGGCATCCACGCCGTCATCGACGGAACCGGGGCGGCCTGGGCCGACGAGTACCGGTTCCTGCGCGCGGACGGCTCCTACGCCCACATCCTCGACCGCGGCTACGTCATCCGCGACGAGTGCGGCCGCGCGATCCGGATGATCGGCGCCATGCTCGACATCACGGAGCGCAAGCGCGCCGAGGAGCACCAGCGCCTGCTCACCGGCGAGTTGCAGCACCGGGTCAAGAACACGCTCGCCCTCGTCCAGGCGATCGCGAGCCAGACCTTCCGCAACGCGCCCGACCAGGAGCAGGCGCGCGAGGCCTTCGCCGCACGCCTCATCTCGCTCGGCCGTGCGCACGACATCCTGACCCAGTCGAGCTGGACCGCGGCGCCGATCGCGGACGTCATCGAGGGGGCGCTCGCGGTGCATCGCGGATCCGCCGCGAACCGAATCCGCATGAGCGGCCCGAACGTGCACCTTTCCGCCAAGGCCGCCCTCACCCTGGCTCTCGCCCTGCACGAGCTCGCCACCAACGCGGCCAAGTACGGCGCGCTCGCGAACGAGAGCGGGGTCGTGGATCTGCGCTGGCACGTGGTGCACGAAGGCGAGGCGCCGCGGTTCTGCCTGACCTGGGCCGAGCAGGGCGGACCGCCCATCCTCGCGAAGCCGACCCGGAAGGGGTTCGGATCTCGCCTGATCGAACGCAGCTTCGCGGCCGAGGTCGGGGGCGAGGTCAAGCTGACCTACGCGCCGACCGGCCTCGTCTGTCGCCTCGAGGCCCCCCTCGCCTCCATGCAGGAGCATCAGAACGACAAGGCCGCCTGAGGGGGGCGTCCGTTGATCGTTCTTCGCCCCGCGAACGCTGTTCTGGCAGCCGGTCGGAGGCGCGGGCACCGACAGGTGCGCGGCGGCTGCGCGGTGGATCGGGAGCCTTCTACCGACAGGCCGGATCAGGACGAGCCGGCGTGCGGCAGTCGCGAAGGACGTCGAGCCGGTATTCGGGCGTCCGCGCCTGCCGTGAGACGCCGAGGAATCCGGCCGCATTCCGGATGAAGGTCTCGGCTGCCTCGTCCCCCGTGAGCGGGTAATGCGTCCGACCCGTCCAATGCACCAGGAGGACGTCGCCGCCCGGCCGGAGGCAGTCCGCGATCCGCCCGGCCAAGCGCGCCACGTCGTCCGCATCGAGATAGTAGACGACCTCGGACAGGAGGATCAGATCGAACCGGCTTTCGGGCCAGCGTCCGGGCACCTGAACACACGCGAAGCGGACATGCGGGAGCGCGCGGCACCGCTCCCGGGCCTGCGCCAGGGCACGCTCCGCCACGTCGATGCCGACGAGCGCGTCGCATCGCCCGGCCAGCGCCTCGGTGAGCACGCCGATCGAGCAGCCCACTTCCAGAGCGGACCCGTAGCGCTGCCGCGGCAGGGCATCGAGCGTGGCCGCGTACTTCGCCCGCTCATACGCGCTCGTGGCGAATTGCCAGGGGTCGGGATCGCGCGCGTATCGCTCGTCGAAATAGCTCGGCGGCAGGGAGGCTTCGTGCCGGGTCACGGATGCACTTTCAGGAAGATCTCGAAGGGCCGGGCGAAGCGCGCCAGCATGGCCGCGTCGAGGCGGAAGCCGTCGGGATCGTCGACGATCAGGTCGGTGGTCTGCGAGCGGTGGGCCGCGATGGCGGCAGCCTTCGCCGCGAGCTGCCCGGTCACGTCGAGGCGGACGCCGTCCGGGCCGGGGCCGACCTCGGTCTCCGCCGGCAACGACCAACCCCAGACCGGGTAGGCGAACAGGCGGACGCCGTCGAGGTGCCGCAGGGCGAGGCCCGCCAGGGCGGCGCAGGCTTGATGGTCGCAGTGCGGGTCGTGCGCCCAGGTCACGAACAGCGCCCCAGCCCCGCATTCGCGCGCGGCCGCGGCGATCGCACCTGCGGCAGCCTCCGCCTCCGGACCCGTCGACGGCACGGACCGGTCCGGAAGGCGCAGGAAGCGAACGTGTTCCGCGCCGAGCCCCAGGGCGCGCGCCGCAGCGAGCGTCTCCGCCTCGCGCAGGGCACGCAGGCGCGCGGGCGGATAGCTCGCCGAATTCGGGTGCGAGCCGACCCCGTCGCTCACGACGACCAGCCGCACCGGCCATCCTCGGGCACGCGATTGCGCGATCAGGCCGCCGCAGCCGAGGCTCTCGTCGTCCGGGTGGGGGGCGACCACGACGAGGCCGCGTCCCGCGGTGATCTCGCTCAATTCGGCGTAGGGAAGCGTCTCCGCCGCGGAGAGGAACGCGTCGGCCCGCATCACTCGGCGCTCCCCTCCCAGAGGTCGCCGGCCCGTCCGCCTGCCGCGAGGATCTCGCCGGCGGCCGTGGTGAGCGCGCGGTCGGGCGCGGGCTGGCGCAGGTAGGTGGCGAGGTCGCGGGAGAGCCGCTCCAGTGGGTGGCCGCGGAGGAAGCCCTGCAGGCCGACCGATCGCTGGGCGAGCTGCAGCACATCGAGACCGGCCCGTTCGACGGCGAGGCGGGCGAGATTCACGTAGGCGACGACCCGCTCCGGCTCGAGCGTCGCGCCGGTGGCGATTTCCGCCGCCCGCATGGCCCATAGCCGCGCGCTCTCGACGGCGATGGCGCCGTCGCCGAGCCGCGCGAGCTGATGCGGGTCGCTCCCGCGCCCCGACGCCGCGAGATGCGCGCGCCAGGCGTCGAACACCGCCTCGATGCCACCCGATTGCACCGCCGCGAACCGCCACGCACCGCCCGAGAAGGCGGGTTGCCGGTGGTAATCGTCGGGGCCGCCGAGGATATCGTCGCCCGCGACCGGGAGGCCGGTGAAGTCGACGGTGCCCGTGGCCGAGGCCCGCATGCCATGCGCCCGCCATGCCGACAGATCCGCCCGCTCGCCCGGTGCGAGTGGGAGGACGAGCATCAGGGGCTCGCCCTGCCCGGCTCGTCGCGCCGTCACCAGTGCACGCGTGACGAAGCCGGCGCCGGAGGCGAAGGTCTTCACACCGCGAAGGGTGGGACCGGCCGCCGCCTCGTCGAGGGTGAGACCGCCTTCCGGCGGCTCGGTGTTCCAGACGCCGAACAGGTGGCCGCCGCTCGCATCGGCGAACAGGCGCGCGCGCTGGCTTGCATGGCCGTACCGGGCGACGAGCTGGATCGCGTTGACGTGGCCCTCGTAGAGCCGCCCGAGCGCGAGGCTGCCGTAGCCGACGAGCCGCAGCACCTGCGCGAGCTTGGACGAGCCCGGCTCCTCGCCGAGGCCGGCGCCGCCCTCCGCGGCGGGAACCGGCGCTGCCAGCAGCCCGAGACGCGCGAGGTCCGAGACGTCGGCGGCCGGGAATCCGTCGTCGCGATCTTCGGCATCCGCGCGCGCCGCGGCCGTCTCCGCGACCGCTCGCGCGGCCGCGAGGGCGTCGTAGGCGAGGTCGAGCGGTGTCCTCCGGTCCATTTCCCTGCCTCCGTCAGGCCGCCTGCGCCGTGTCAGGCATTGCCGGGACGCTCCATCGGCGGCTGGCCGGGTGCTGCCACCGGTGCGGCGAGCCGCGGCACCCTGGGACGGACGCGGCGACGGGCAAGGGCGCGAAGCAGGCTCAGCGCCGCCCGCGCCGACAGGATCTGCGCGGGAAGCTCGGCCGGCAGCAGCGGCCTGTAGGCCAGGGAGGGACTTGCCGCCTCGACGGCCGCGAGCCGGGCACCGGGGCCGGGCAGGCAGGCGATGCTGTGCGCGAGATCGTCCGGGATGCCCAGCCACGGTGCCCACAGACGGGTGCGGTCGAAGCGCCCGGCCGTGTTCAGCCGCCGCAGGCGGCGTCGCCAGGCGAAGCGGAAGAGGGCTCGCGGCAACGGCTCCAGGCGGACATCGCACGGGCTCTCCGGCACCTCGCACCGCAGCTTCATCGTGTCGGCGGCCCCGCCCGGCGCGCGCCCGTCGAGCCGGCCGGAGGTGACGACGATCACCTGCGGATCGTGGCGGACCCGCGCGTCGCTCGTCAGGAGCGAGGAGACGAAGGCCCGGTCCTCGCCGATCGCCAGGGGCGGCATGCCCCCGACCTGCCGGTAGGCCGCGAGGCGAACGGCGAGCGAGGCGCCCGAGGTGGTCCAGTGCCGCGGCCAGGGATCGTGCGGGAGAGGGTCGATCCGCGCCTCGATCTCGGTGAGGAGGGCCTCATAGGTGCCCTCCAGCCGTCCCCGTGCGTGCAGCGCCGCCGGCAGCCGCGCCGCCTCGTCCGCGTCGAGGGCGATCCGGCCCGCCACGGCGTCGACCCCGTCGGTGATGGCAGCGAGGTTCCTGGCGACCCAGTCGGCGGGCACCCGGCTGTCCGCGTCGGTGGTCAGGATCACCCCGTCCGGTGCGTCGCCCTCCTCGAGCCACAAAGCCGCGGCCTCCATCGCCTCGCGCCGCGCCCAGCCCGCATTCGCCTGCGCGAATGCGCGCTCGACCACGCGGACGGGCATGCGCAGGGAGGGCCGCAGGGAGGCGACCACTCGCGCCGTGCCGTCGCTGCAATTGTTGAGGCACAGCACCACGCCGAGGCCGCCCGCCCCGATCCCCTCCTGGGCGGCGAGCGCCCCGAGGCAGGCTCCGATCCGCTCGGCCTCGTTGCGCACCGGGATGGCCACCACGGCCCGGAGCCTACGGCGTTCCGCGTCGGCCTCGCACCAGGATGCGGTTCGGTCTACTCCCAGCGACATCAGCCCCCCCGCACGAGCCGGAAGGCGATTGCCGGCAAGCGCGGCGATAACAAGTTGCCGACAATTAAGTTCTGCAATTGCTAGTTGATGCGCCAACGTGGCGCAGCAGATGGGACGCGCCATGGCCTCGCCGCGTCGGACGGCCCGGATCCGATCCCGGGATCTTCAGCGGCGACGCTTCCTTCGCGCCGTTTGGCGCCTTGCCCGGCGCCGCACGTCGAGGGATCAGGACGCGCCGGCGGCCGCGCGCTCCAGGGCTGCGAGGTCGAGCTTCACCATCCCCTGCATGGCCTCGAAGACCCGGGCGGCAACGGCTGGATCCGGGTCGGCCAGAAGACGCGGCAGGGCTTCGGGAAAGATCTGCCAGGGCACGCCCCAGCGGTCACGCAACCAGCCGCACATGATCTCCGCGCCGCCATCCGAGGTCAGCGCCGCCCAGAGGCGGTCGATCTCCGCCTGATCCGAGCACGAGACGGCGATCGAGGCCGCCGTGCCGTAATCGGCCGGCACGCCGCCGTTCAGCGCCTGGAAGCTCTGCCCACCGAGCGTGAAGGTGAGCAGGATCGCGTCGCCCGGCTCTCCGCCCGGCCAGGGCCCCGGCGCGTGCAGCGTCCGTTCGAGACGGGAATCGGGCACGAGCGAGACGTAGAACTGAACGGCCGCCTCGGCATCACGCGCGAACCAGAGGCAGGTGCTCACATTCGGCATCGAAGGTCTCCATCCTGATCGGCCGACGCGGAAGCCGCGCGAGGCGCGGGCTCTTCCGCAGCCTCGCGCGCCGTCTCACGCGGCCTCGACGATGCGGATGTCGCGCTCGGCTCCGCCGGCGAGCAAGGCCAGCGCATTCTGATAGGCCGGACTATCGTGCGCGGCGCGCGCCTGCTCCACGCTGTCGAACTCGATGAGGACGACGCGCTGCTGCTGGCCGGATTCGTAGACCTGGGCCGGCAACCCGCGCGCGAGGATGCGGCCACCGGCAGCGGCGATCGCCGGGCCGCTCCGCTGGGCGTAGGCGGCCAAGGCATCGGGATTGCTGACGGACCGGTAGGTGGCGACCCAATAGGCTTTGGCCAACGTGACTGTCTCCTCGTGTTGGATCCGACGTCGCAGGCAGGGCGAACCGGAGGGTTCGGCCTCGCGCCGCTCGGCGCGGGGGCCAACCTCGGCTTCCGGGCGCGATCACGCAAGGTCTCCGCGTGGCCGCCCTGCGGCAAGGGGGAACCTCGATCACCTCCGCCGCGCCGACTTCGTCGACGGCGGCGAACCCGCGCGCGCCGCGAACGTTAGCGCCTGCACCGGGAGAGGACACCTTGGATGTAGCAACGCTGGCCGAGCCGGATCTGGATCGTCCGCCACGGCGAGAGTGCCGGCAACGTCGCCCGCAACGCGGCGCACGGGGCGGGCCTCTCGCGGATCGAGATCGCCGAACGCGATGTCGACGTCGCTCTCAGTTCGCGCGGCGAGCAGCAGGCCCTGGCGCTCGGGCGCTGGTTCGCCGCCATGCCCTCCGGCGAGCGCCCTGAGGTCGTGCTGACCTCGCCCTACCTGCGCGCACAGGGCACGGCGGCTCTCATCCGGCGGGCGGGCGGCCTCGCCGACGGCGCGGGCGAGCCCATCATCGACGAGCGCCTTCGCGAGAAGGAACTGGGAATCCTCGACCGCCTCACGCATGCGGGCGTGGCGGAACTGCATCCCGATCAGGCCGAGATGCGCGCCCGCCTCGGCAAGTTCTATCACCGCCCGCCCTCCGGCGAGAGCTGGTGCGACGTCATCCTGCGCCTCAGGAGCGCCCTCGACACCGTCTCCCTGCATCATGGCGGGCAGCGGGTGCTGGTGGTCGCCCATCAGGTCGTGGTGCTGTGCCTGCGCTACCTCCTCGAGACCATGACCGAGGCGGAGATCCTGGGCATCGACGCGCAGGCCGAGGTCGCGAATTGCTCCGTGACGGAATACGCGTTCACGCCGCGGGAGGGCACCACCGGCGGGTTGAGCCTCGTGCGCTACAATTTCGTCGCGCCGGTCGCGCGGGGCGGTGCCCCCGTGACGGTCGAGCCGGACGCGGAGGCCGCCGTGCGATGACGGAGCAGCACCTGACCCTCGACGGGCTCCGGGCCCGGCCGCTCCCGATGCCGCAGGACGGCAGCAAGGAGCAGCGCGGCACCGTCCTCGTGCTCGGCGGATCCGTCGAAGTTCCCGGAGCCGCGCTCCTCGCCGGCGTCGCGGCCCTGCGGGCGGGAGCCGGACGATTGCGGATCGCGACCGTCCGAAGCGTGGCGATGGCCATGGCCCTCGCGGTGCCCGAGGCCCGACTCATCGGGCTCGCCGAGACCGAGAACGGAGAGGTGGACCCGGCCGAGGCGGGACGGCGCGTTCCGGCGCTGGCGGAGGCTTGCGATGCGGTTCTGATCGGCCCCGGCCTGAGCGCCGGCGAGGCCACGGACGCGCTCACCCTCTCGCTCCTGCAGGGACGGCCTTCGCCATCTTTCGTGCTCGATGCGGGGGCCGTCTGCGGTCTCGGTGCCGCCGCCGATTCGGTTCGGCCCTGCGGCAGCCGCGTGGTGATCACGCCCCATGCCGGCGAGATGGCGAAGCTCTTGCGGATCGACCGGGACGCGGTCGAGGCGGATCCGCTCGCGGCAGCGCTGAAGGCGGTCGATCTGCTCGGATGCGTCGTGATCATGAAGGGCGCGAAGAGCTGGATCGTGAACCCGGCGGGCGAGCGATGGCTCTACGAGGGCGGCGGCGTCGGGCTGGCGACGTCGGGATCCGGTGACGCGCTGTCCGGCATCCTCGCAGGCCTCCTGGCGCGGGGCGTCGACGCGATGACGGCCGCGCTCTGGGGTGTCTGCCTGCATGGCGAGGCGGGGCGTCGGCTGGCTGCCCGCGTCGGGCGGATCGGCTTCCTGGCCCGCGAGATCGCGGAGGAGGTTCCAGCCCTCCTGCGGGACGCGACGCCGGGTTCCTCGCCCTGAACCCGATCCCGGCGCGGCCTGAGGAGGAGAGCTTCGGCCGCGGCGCGCGTTCTCGGCAGGCGCCGGGGAACATCGCCAGGATGTGGGCGGTTCTCCCAACCCTGAACGAGGGAGCGCAGCATGACGAGCGCAGAGCCCACGAAACCCGGAGACGAGGCTCAACCCGGAACACCGGGCACGGGCGAGAATCTGTGCCCGCGCTGCGCGGGGTCGGGCCAGTTCGAGGCGAAGACCTGCCCGGATTGCAACGGCACCGGAAAGGTCGTCACCGGCATCGGCGGAGGCTGATCGCCGACGCCCCCGTTCCCGACGACGCTTCGGGCCCGAGCCGGCACGGTCCCGCCGGTCCGGGGCGCCTCGGCGGCTCGGCCTGCCCGCGCGAGACGGCGCCGATCAGCGACCTGTGAGGCGCCGCAGCGTCGGCACGAGGTTTGCCACCACATTCGGCTTGAGGATGAACTCGGCGCCCTCCGGGAGGGGGCCGGATGTCGGATCGGAGTGTCCCGACATCAGCACGACGGGGAGATCCGGCCGGAGGCCGCGTGCCCTCTGCGCCAGTTCCCAGCCGTCGATCCCACCCGGAACATGGGCATCCGTGACGAGCGCCGACGCCGCGACGGATTCGAGCAGGTGCAACGCCTGGTCGGTCGTCTCCGCCTCCACGACCGAGAAGCCGGCCTCGCGCAGCAATCCCGACATCGCTGCCCGCTCGTCGGGCTCTTCCTCGACCAGGATCACCGTCGCGCCGTCCTGCTCAGCCGCTGCGTTCACCGCGTTCGCCTCCCGTGCACGTGTCAGATGACGTGAACCGCGCGACCGGCCGTCCGGTTCAGCCCTTAAGCCCGGTTCAGTCCCTCAGGAAGGCGAGGAGATCCGCGTTCAGCCGGTCCTTGTGGGTGAAGGGAACGGCGTGCGGTGCGCCCTCGTAGACCACGAGCTGCGCACCCGGGATCGCGGCGGCCGCGGCCTTGCCGCTGACCTCGAACGGCACGGTCTGATCCGCGTCCCCGTGAATCACGAGGGTGGGTACGCGGAAAGCCGCCAGGTCGCGGCGGAAATCCGTCCAGCCGAAGGCCCGCACGCAATCGACCGTGGCCTTGGGCGAGGCCAGCATGGCGAGGTTGCCGGTCCAGGCGATCAGCTCGGTGGAGGCGGGCGAGCTGAACATGCCGACCCCGAAGAAGGTCTTGGCGAAATTCGCCAGGAAGTTCGGCCGGTCCTTCTCGAGGCCGGCGATCATGCCCTCGAACACGCCCGGGTCGATGCCGTCGGGATGGTCGGGGGTTCTCGCCAACATCGGGGTCACGGCGGAGACGAGCACCACCCGCGAGACCCGTGCGCCGCCGTGGCGCGACAGGTAGCGGGCGATCTCGCCACCGCCCATGGAGAAGCCGACGAGGGTCGCATCCCGGAGATCGAGCCCGTCGAGGACCGCCTTCAGGTCGTCGGCGAAAGTGTCGTAATCGTACCCGGTCCAGGGCTGGTCGGAGCGTCCGAAGCCGCGCCGGTCGTAGGCAATCGTGCGGAAGCCCGCCTGCGTCACGGCGGGCTGCTGGTACTCCCACATGTCCGCATCGAGGGGCCAGCCGTGAAGGAACACGACCGGCCGCCCGCTGCCCCAATCCTTGTAGAACAGGCGCGTGGCATCCGAGGTCTCGATGAAGGGCATGTCCGGTCCTGGTCCTGGAGGTTGAGACGGCATCAGCCGGTGGCGGGGAGAGGTTCAGGCCGGGACCTGATCGCCATCCCGCGATACGGGGACACGCTGTCCTTGAGGGACTCGCCCGGCCCCTGCGCAAAGCGGACGACCACCGGATGGTTGCCCGGCGCGGCAATCAGCCCCTGGCGCAGATCCGGAAGGACCTGCAATTGCCCCACGGCGACACCGCTGACCCTGGCGCGGAAGGCCCGGACAGCGTGGTGATCGCGGTTCGCGGGCGTCACCCTCTCCCGCGTCATCGACGCGATCATCTCCTCGATGGTCTCGGCCTCGTCGGGTGCGGCCGTCTCGGTGCCGCCGTAATGCCGGATGGGTCTTCGAGCTTCGGGCGCCGGTCATCGGGCACTTCCCTGAACAGGCAGCCTCGGCCGACAGGCTTCTCGAGGGGAATGGAATTCGGAACCGGGTTGCCGAGGGTTTGGCCCGAAGGCCGGGCGGTCGTCGGGCGGCCGCCCGGGATCGCTCGCGGAGCGCGCTCCGGGCAATTCTCCGAGGTCGGTTGCGTTCACCCAGCGACCGGCCGGGACTGCCCGCTGGATCGCCAGCCCTGCGTGCAGCGGCCCGCTCCCCTGCACCCACCAGCCCGTGGGAACGGGAACCTCGGGGGGTGCGATCGGTTGGCCGCAGCAACCGGAGACCGTGATGCCCGAGAATTCCGCCCGCCCGTTCTCCGTCGTCACCGGCGGTTCGAACGGCATCGGCTTCGAGCTCGCCCGCACCTTCGTCGAGAACGGCTACGACGTGCTCATCGCCGCCGAGACGGCCGGCCACCTTGCCGAAGCCGCGGGTCGCCTGTCGCGCGGAGGGGCCGCCGTGCTCACGTACGCCGCCGACCTCTCGCGGGAGGAGGGTGTCGACGAGCTCTATCGGGCGATCCGCGAGAGCGGCCGCCCCGTCGACGTGCTCTGCGTGAATGCGGGCACCGGCCTCGGCGGCCCCTTCTCCGAGACCGACCTGCGGCGCGAATTGCGGATGATCGATCTCAACGTCCGCGGCGCCGTCCAGCTCACCAAGCTCGTGCTCGCGGACATGGTCGCGCGCGACAGCGGCAAGCTGCTCTTCACCTCCTCGATCTCGGCGGCGATGCCGGACCCTTACGAGGCGGTCTACGGCGCCACCAAGGTCTTCCTGCGCTGGTTCGGCGAGGCGCTGCGCGACGAATTGCGGGACACCGGCATCGACGTGACCGTCCTGATGCCCGGCCCGACCGAGACGAACTTCTTCAACCGGGCCGAGATGCTCGACACGAAGGTCGGCGCCTCGCGGAGCAAGGACGACCCGGCCGAGGTCGCCAGGGCGGCCTTCGCGGCGCTCCAGGCTGGCCGGGACAAGGTCGTGCCCACCCTGACGAACAGGGTGCTCAGCGCCGTGACCGACGCGCTGCCCGACACGGTGGCGGCGCGGCTCCACCGCAAGATGGCCGAGCCGGGCTCCGCCGGCTGAGCCGCGGGCGCCCGAGCCCGCTCGAACGACTCCCTCAACGCACCAGACGCGAGGCCCCATGAACCGATACGCGATCTCCCTCCTGCTGGCCCTTGGCGCTGCGGCGCCGACCCTGGCCCAAGCCGCGCCGGCGGGCCGGGCACCGGCTCTCCTCCTCCACGGGAATTACTGCGGCCCCGGCAATAACGGGCCGCTCCCGCCGATCGACGCCCTCGACGCGGCCTGCGCGCGCCACGACGCCTGCACGCCCGATCAGGGACTGCCGTCGCGCGCCTGCAACGCGCGGCTCCAGCACGAGGCCGAGGCGATCTCACGCGACCCGCGCCAGCCCGAGGATCTCCGCACCCTGGCCGGCCTCGCGGCCCTCGGCGCCGGTCTCATGCCAGCGGAGCAACGGCTCGCGGCCGGGCCGGCCGTCACGCCCGCGACGGGCGGGATCGAGCAGGACACGCTCGCTCCGCGCCGGCTCGTGCCGGTGCCCGACGCGACCGACGATCAGGACGAGGCGGACGACGAGTAGGCTCGGCCGGTTCCGGCAAGCCGGCTCTGCAGGAAGGCCCGGAGCGGACATCCCGCTCCGGGCCTTTCGCATGAACGATCCGGATCGCCGCTCCGCAGACGGCACACACAAAAGCGGCGGGGCTCACGCCCCGCCGCTTCATCGAACCGGTGCTGCGGTCCGCCTCAGTAGGCGGTGTAGGCCGGGGTGCCGGTGCGGCCGTACTGCGCCGGACGGTCGAACGCGTCGGCGGCGCCGGAGCGGGCGGAGGTGTCGACACGGCGCGGAGCGACCGAGCCCGTCACGATGTCCTCGGCCGCGCCCACGGTGCCGCCGACGACGCCACCCACGGCGCCGGTCACGCCGCCGACCACGTTGCCGACGCCGCCGATGAGGCCGCCGCGCGGGCCGACCGGGTCGATATGGGCGCCCCACACGTTCAGCGTGCCGTCACGGTTGTAGCTGGCGCTGTCCGGGTTGAAGGTCTGGGCGAAGCTCGGCGACGCGGCGAGGCCGAGAGCCAGGGCGGCAGCGGCGATCTTGATGCGTTGGGTCATGATCAATCCTCATTCTGTGTGAGCGGGCCTCGGACGATCCCGGCAGCATCGTGCTGCCCGTGTCGTCGCCTTGTAGGTCGGCCGCTCGACTGCGATGGGTATCGATCTGGTGAGGATCTCGGCATCGACAATACCGCCTTTGTCGCAGTGCAGTATAAGAATAATGCCAGATTTTGCCGAATTGGCAGCACTTTCATGCCGCGACACCTGCGCGAGGCGATTTCTCTCTTGTTCGCCAGTGGGTTTCCTGCCGCGAGGCGACACCTGTGCGTGCGGTGCACCATCGCACATGGGCGAGCTCGGCGCGTCGGGAATCCCGCGCCTATCGCCGATCGGGCCGCTATCGCCCGTGACCGAAGGGCGGGAGTGTCGCGCGAGCGGCGTCATGCGCGATTTCGCAGCTCGGTCTCTTGGCATACAGAACCGGAGCGGCGCCGCGCGCCGATCACGCCGTTGCGTCAGCCAGGCGCGGACCCGAGGGACGTCCATCGTGGATCACTACCTGTCATCCTCCTTCCTGCTGTCCCTGCTCCAGATCGTCTGGATCGACATCATCCTGTCCGGCGACAACGCGGTGGTGATCGCCCTCGCCTGCCGCGGCCTGCCGGAGCGGCAGCGGCGGATCGGCGTGTTCCTGGGCGCGCTGGCGGCGGCGCTGCTGCGCATCGTCTTCGCCGTGATCATCTCGTACCTGCTCGCCGTCCCGCTCCTCAAGGTCGTCGGCGCGCTCATCCTCCTGCACATCGCGGTCAAGCTCGTGCGCGGCGAGGAGGAGGGCGAGGGTGCGATCAAGGAGCATTCGAGCCTGCCGAAGGCGATCTGGACCATCGTCGTGGCCGACGCCGTGATGAGCTTCGACAACGTCGTCGCCGTCGCGGGCGCCGCGAAGGGCCACGACGAACTCTTCATCATCGGCCTCGCCCTCTCGGTCCCCCTCCTCGTCGTCGGCGCGAGCCTGATCACCCGGCTGATCGACCGTTTCCCGGTCCTGATCTGGTTCGGCGGCGGCCTGCTCGGCTGGGTGGCCGGCGAGATGATCGCCTCGGACCGGCTCGTCCAGGAGCACCTCGTCGAGGCGCTGCCCGCCTCGCTGCAGGGCGGGGTCCATTACGCGGTCGCCGCGCTCGGGGCCGCCCTCGTCGTCTGTGTCGGTGCGCTCCTCAAGAGCCGGAGCGACCGGGAGATCGCGCAGGAGCAGGCCGAGGCGGTCGGCAAGGCCGAGGCCGACGTGCTGGGGGGTTGAGGGGCCGTCGGCGCCCCACCCTCAGGGCGCCAGCGGCGCCTCCCGTCCCAGGCCGATCTTGCGCGCGACGAGCCTGCGGATATCGCCCAGCGGCCCCCAGAACAGGAGCAGCAGGGCGAGGATCATCAGCGTCGAGACGAGGCCGTTCGAGAAGAACACCGACAGGTCGCCGCCGGACCCGAGCAGGGCCTGGCGGAAGGCATCCTCGGCGCGGTCCCCGAGCACGAGGGCGAGGACGAGCGGTGCGAGCGGATAGTCGAGCTTCTTGAACACGTAGCCGACGATGCCGAAGGCCAGCATCAGCCAGATGTCGAAGCGTGACGACTCGACCGTGAAGGCGCCGATGGCGCAGACGACGAGGATGATCGGCGCGACGAGGGCGAACGGGATGCGCATGATCGCGGCGAAGACGGGCACCGTGGCGAGCACGATCAGCAGGCCCGCGACGTTGCCGAGATACATCGAGGCGATCAGACCCCAGACGAACTCCTTCTTCTCGACGAACAGCAGGGGTCCGGGCTGGAGGCCCCAGATCATCAGGCCCCCGAGCAGGACCGCCGCGGTGGCCGAGCCCGGTATCCCGAGCGCCAGCATCGGCAGGAGGGCGGAGGTGCCGGCCGCGTGGGCGGCGGTCTCGGGGGCGAGGACGCCCTCGACCTCGCCGCGACCGAAGGCGTCGGGCCTGCGCGAGAAGCGCTTGGCGAGCCCGTAGCCCATGAACGAGGCCGCGATCGCCCCGCCCGGCGTCACCCCCATCCACATGCCCACGACCGAGGAGCGAATCAGCGTCGCCCAGTAGCGCGGCAGCGTGGCCCAGGTCCGCAGGACAACGGCGAGATCGATGGCGGCGCGCTTGCCCTTGAAGTGCAGCCCCTCCTCGATGGTGAGCAGGATCTCCGACACGCCGAACAGGCCGATCACCACGACGAGGAAGTCGAAGCCCTTCATCAGTTCGGGCGAGCCGAAGGTCAGGCGGAGATCACCGGAGATGGTGTCGAGCCCCACCGCCGCGAGGAGGAATCCGAGGGCGAGCGAGGCGACGATCTTGGCCTTGTTCTCCCGCCCCATCCCGATGAACGAGCAGAAGGTGAGGAAGAACACGCCGAAGAACTCGGCCGGCCCGAAGCGCAGGGCGAACTTGGCGACGAGCGGCGCCACGAAGGTGATGAGCACCACGCCGGAGAGCGCGCCGATGAAGGAGGCGGTGAAGGCCGCCGTCAGCGCCTCGCCGGCCCGGCCCTGCTGGGCCATCGGATAGCCATCGAAGGTCGTGGCCACCGACCACGCCTCCCCGGGGATGTTGAACAGGATCGACGTGATGGCGCCGCCGAACAGCGCGCCCCAGTAGATCGACGAGAGCAGGATGATCGCCGAGGTCGGGTCCATCCCGAAGGTGAGCGGCAGGAGGATGGCGACGCCGTTCGGTCCGCCGAGGCCGGGCAGCACGCCCACCACGATGCCGAGCAGCACGCCGACCACCATGAAGAGCACGTTCTGCCACGTCAGTGCGACCTGGAAGCCCAGGAGAAGCTGGTTGAGGTCGTCCATCGCTGATCCTTCGTGGATGCCGCCGACGTGGCGCTCAGTAGCCGAGCATGGCCTCGATCGGCCCCTTCGGCAGGGGGACCCGGAATTGCAGCTCGAACACCCAGAAGATGATGAGCGGCGTGAGCACGGCCGCGAGCAGCGTCTGCCACCACCGGAACGAGCCCAGCATCACCATGAACAGCACCAGGAACAGGGCCGAGGCGACGTAGATGCCGACGAAAGCGATCGCGAGCACGTAGAGGAAGAGCGGCACGAAGACCTGCGCCACGAGGCGCAGCTGCCCGTAGGTGACGAAGACGCTCTCCTCGCGGCGCAGGGCGCTCCACAGGGTCGCGACGGCGGCGATCGCCAGGATCCAGGCCACGCGGGCGGGGAAGAAGCCGTTCTCCGGGCCGTTGTCCCAGCCGGCGCCGCGCCCGTAGGAATCCCAGAGCGCGAGCGCCGCCACGCCGAGCAGGAGGAGCGAGACCAGGGTCTCGACGAGCCGTCGCGAGATGCCGCGCTCGGAGGCCGGAGGAGAATCATCCGCCGGGTGGGAAACGTCCGCCATGAGAGCTCTTCCGCTGATCGATCGTCCGCGCGAGGGAGCGGCGGGCCCGTCGCCGGACAGGCCGCGCCGGGAGCGTCGCTAGTTCGTCGCGATGAAGCCCGCCTTGGTCATCAGCTCCTTGTGCTTGCGCTCGTCCTCCGTGAGGAAGTCGACGAAGGCCTGGCCCGAGCGGAAATCGGGCACCAGGGCGTTGCGCTCGAGATACGCCTTCCAGTCGGGCGTCTCGGCGACCTTCCGGAACAGGTCGACGTAGTAGGCCTGCTGCTCGGGCGTGACCTTGCCCGGCATGAACATGCCGCGCAGCATCTGGTAGGTGACGTTCAGGCCCTGGGACGCACAGGTCGGGATGTCGGACCACGCCATGTCGGCCGTCACCTTCTGGGTGTACTCCATCGGCTTCAGCGAGAAGGCGCAGAGGGGCTTCACGGCGCCGGAGCGCCAGTTAGCGACCTCCTCGGCCGGGTTGTTCACGTTCGCGTCGATGTGGCCGCCGGCGAGCTGCACCGAGGCCGGGCCGCCCCCCTGGTAGGGCACGTAGGTGATCTTGACCCCCGCCGTCTGCTCCATCGTCACGGAGATGAGATGGTCCTCGCGCTTGGAGCCGTTGCCCCCCGTCTTGAGGGGCGGGGCCGCCGCCTTGGCGGCGTCGAGGAAGTCCTTGGCGGTCTTGTAGGGCTTCGCCGAATTGACCCAGAGCACGAACTCGTCCTGCGCCATCATCGCGACGGGCGTGAAGTCCTTCCAGCTCACGGGAAGCTTGGTGGCCAGCGGCGTCATGTAGATGCCGCTCGACGTCGTGATGAGCTTGTGCGGGTCGCCGGCCGATTTCTGGATGTCGAGCATCGCCTCGCCGCCGGCCGCGGCGGGCTTGTTCACGATGATGATCGGCTGCTTGACGAGGTTGTTCTTCTGGATCGCGCCCTGGATCGTCCGCGCCATCTGGTCGGACGAGCCGCCGGGCGGGAAGGGCACGATGATCTCGATCGGCTTGGTCGGCTCCCAGGCATGGGCCGAGGCAACAGGCAGCATCGCGGCCGCGATCGCGACCTTCACGGCGAGTCTCATGGCATTTCCTCTCGAAGTGCTCTTGGCGGCACCGTAACCGTCCTGGATGCTCGACGATCGTCCCGGCCCACCCAGCGCCCCTTCAATCGAGCTGTCTGCGCGGACGGCACTTCGAGCGGCCATCCCGTCGCGTGAACAGGCAATCGTCAGACCTTCATCGGGTGCTGCCGAGGCGTTTGCCCGCCGGACTTCTGAACTCTGAATTATATGCAGTAGACACGCAAGCGCCCCGTCACGCTCCAGCGCCGCGGGCGGGCGCTTTTCCCGCCCCGAGAGCGCAGCCAGGGCACGGTCGCGGACCGAGGGGAAGCCGACGGGCCGACATCGCGCCGCCTTAACCCCGCGCTTACCCTCTTGGCCGAGGTTGCCCGTCCTGAACCGAGGAAGGAGCCACCATGGCGGACGACACGATCGGCATCGCGGGCGACCGCATCCGCTCCATCGTGGAGCGGATCGAGAAGGTCGAGGAGGAGATCAAGGATCTCATGGAGGCCAAGAAGGAGATCTTCCTGGAGGCCAAGAGCGAGGGTCTCGACGTGAAGATCCTCAAGGAGATCATCAAGCTGCGCAAGCAGGACAAGGACGAGCGCGACGAGCACGAGACCCTGCTCGAGGTCTACCTCCGCGCGATGGATGCGCCCTCCCCCGCCCCCATGGCGCAGGCGGCCTGAGGCGGGGGCCGGATCGGCGGCCCCGTCCGCGCGCCGGGCGGCGCTGCTCGCTCGGGATGCATAGACGATCGACGTGAGACCTCCGCGTGCGCCGCCTGCGCATCAGCGCCCGGCGCGCGCGGAGCGGAGGGCTCCTCCGGGCCAGCCCTCACAGGCCAAGATGTTCTTTTCAACGAACGGCTGCCGAAGAGAATTTTCTTCGCGGCAGCATCGGGTGCGCGGCCGTAGCGTTCTCTCAAACCACTGCTCCGGCCTCGCGACGACACGAGTGTTGGCGCGCACGCCCTCCCCCGAAACCACCGAGCCTTGTTCTTTTAAACGAACGTCGTTAGCGTGCGGCCACGAGTTTGCCGGCCACGGCTCTCGTGGTGGCCCAGGGCCGCGGGCGGGTCGAGGCCCGCTCTCCCCGAACCATCGCGCCTATGGGCCGGCCCGCGAGGGACGAGCCACGATGACCGCGATCGACCACGCCCTTCCCATCGCCGTGATCGGTGCCGGATTCAGCGGTACGATGGCGGCGATCCAGCTTCTCGCCGCGCTGCCGAGGAGCCGGCCGGTGCTGCTCTGCGAGCGGGCGGACGCGTTCGGGCGCGGTCTCGCCTACGCGACGCGGGCGCCAGCCCACCTCCTCAACCTGCGCGCCGCCAACATGAGTGCCTTCTCCGACAGGCCGCACCATTTCGAGGCTTGGCTCGCCGAAGAAGGAGCCGAGGGCGTGCGGCGCACGCCGGCCGGCACCTTCGCGCCGCGCGGGGTCTACGGGCGCTATCTCTCCGAGTTGCTGCGCCAAGCGTTGACGGCCGACGGTCTGCCGCGCCTGCGCCTCGTCAACGACGCGGTCACCGATCTCGAGCCGTCGGGTGGCGGCTTCGTCCTGCGCACCGAGGGCGGGCAGGCGCACCCCGTCGCCGGAGCCGTGCTCGCTGCCGGCAACCTCGCGGGACCCGGCGAGCCGGCAAGCCGCCACCGGGTCGATCCCTGGCAGCCGGAGCGCTTCGGCCGGCTGCATCCGCACCTGCCCGTCCTCATCGTCGGGACGGGCCTCACCATGGTCGATACCGTGGCGACGCTGCGCGGCCAGGGATTCTCGGGGCACATCGTGGCGGTCTCGCGCCGGGGCCTCCTGCCGAACGTGCACGAGCCGGCCGAGGCGTGGCCGGCACCGAACCTGACGACCGGGGACCTCGCCTCCCTCTCGGCGCTCGTCGGCCGGATCCGGCGCGAGGTCGCCTCTGCCCGCGCGGCGGGCGTTGACTGGCGCGGCGTCGTCGACGGGCTGCGCCCCGTCACCGACTTCATCTGGCGCAGCCTGCCGGCGCCGGAGCGCGACCGCTTCCTGCGCCACCTGCGGCCTTTCTGGGACGTGCACCGGCACCGCACGGCGCCCCCCGCCGCGCAGGCGATCGACGAGGAGATCGCCCGGGGCAGCCTCACGGTGCTCGCCGGGCGGATCCGCGCGATCGCCGACGAGGAGGCGCACGCCGTCGTGACGCTGCTGCCCCGCGGCGAGGAGCAGCCGCGCGACCTCGAGGTCCAGTGCATCCTCGACGCGACCGGCATCGGCCGCGTCTCCGAGACCCAGGACCCGTTGCTGCGCCGTCTGATGGCCCGTGGCCTCGTCCGGCCGGGCCCGTTCGGTCTCGGGCTCGATGCCGGGCCCGATTACCGCGCCCTCGGCACGCGGGGCGGCGGGCGCCTCTGGACGCTCGGGCCGCTGCTCCGCGGCGTGTTGTGGGAGTGCATCGCGGTGCCCGACATCCGCAACCAAGCCGCTGAGGTCGCGGACCTCGTGGCCATGGACCTCGAGCGGGCCGAAGCCGCCTGAACCCCCTCCACCGAGCCGGCCGCTCGGCCAACGACGAGACAACGACACGATGAGCCACCGCATCACCCGATTCCTCGCCTGCCTCCTCGGCTGCCTCAGCCTCGCCGGGGCGGCCGCCGCGGCGGAGCCCTCCGCCCTCCGGATCGGCTATCAGAAATCGTCCACGCTGATCGCCCTGCTGCGCCGGAACGGCGACCTCGAGAAGGCGCTGGAGCCGCTCAAGGTCACCGTCTCGTGGCACGAATTCACGAGCGGCCTGCCGATCATGGAGGCGCTGAACGCCGGCAGCATCGACGTCTCGGCGGACGTGGCCGACACGGTCCCCGTCTTCGCGCAGGCGGCGCAGGCCCGCATCACCTATCTCGCCGAGGAGACGCCCTCGCCCACCGCCCAGGCGATCCTCGTGCCCGCGGATTCGCCGCTGCGCAGCGTCGCCGACCTGAAGGGTCGGAAGGTGGCCGTCACCAAGGGGGCGGGCAGCCACTACCTCCTGCTGGCGGCCCTCGGCAGCGAGAGCCTGCCCTTCAAGAGCATCGCGCCGGCCTACCTTACGCCCGCGGACGGGCGCAGCGCGCTCGCCTCCGGCAGCGTCGATGCCTGGGTGGCCTGGGACCCCTTCCTCTCGGCGGCGCAGGCGCAGACCGGAGCCCGGATCCTGCGCGACGGGACCGGCCTGTCCCTCTACAAGCGCTACTATCTCGCCTCCGACGCCTATGCGGGCGCGCATCCGGACGTGCTGTCCGTCGTCTTCGAGAAGCTGCGCGAGACCGGCACGTGGGTGAAGGCGAACCCGGATGCGGCCGCAGCCGAGCTCTCGAAGCTCTGGAAGATCGAGCCCGAGATCGTGCGGCAGGCCAACGACCGGCGCTCCTACCGGGTGGAGCGCGTGACCCGCGAGGGATTGGCCGAGCAGCAGAAGATCGCCGACGCCTTCCGGGCGGAAGGGCTTCTGCCGCGCGCCGTCGACACCTCGGCGCTCGGGTTGTGGGAGCCGCCGACCCGCTGAGGCCGAGCGTCGCTCAGCGGAGCGTTCGCGCCGTCCGGCGCCCCTCGTCGCCCATCATCTGGGCGCCGACGCGCCTCAGATCGAGGATGGTCTCGAGGGCGATCCCGATCAGCTCGGCCTGGCTCGAGACCCGGAACTTGCCCCGCAGCGTCGCGCAGGCGCTGACGACGCTGCGGTAGCCGATGGTCAGGATGTCGGCGATGCCCTGGTAGGTCTTGCCCTCGCCGAGCAGGATCAGGATCTGGATCTCGCGCGCCGTGAGGTCGGACAGGGGCGCCCGGCAGCGGGAGGCGTCGAGCAGCGCGAGGTCCCGCGCGAGCGCGTGCGGCAGGTAGTTGCGGCCGCCCAGAACCGCCTCGAACGCCTCGATGAAGGCGGGGGCCGGCATGTCCTTGAGGGCGTAGCCGGTGGCGCCGCTCTGCAGGGTCCGCGAGACGATGACGGGGTCGCGGCTCGCGCTGAAGGCGAGGATGCGGGCCTGCGGCTCCAGCGCCCGCATCCGGCGGATGAGCGAGAGGCCGGCGAGCCCGCTGCCGCGGAAGGCGAGATCCACCACCGAGACCTGCGGCCGGATCCGGTGGAACAGCCGGTATCCGGAGACGGGGTCGCTCGCCTCGAAGATCATCTCGACGCCGGCATCCTCGACCATGCGCCGGAAGCCCTGGAGCACGATCGGGTGGTCGTCGACGATCAGGACCCCGGTCATCGGGTCCCGTCCTGCGCGGCGTAGCGCTCGGCGAGCCGCGCCAGCGCCGCCTCCCGGCCGAGCCCGGCCCGCCGCACGGTGACGTAGTGCTGGCACATCTCGCCGTAGAGCCGCCGCCGGCCGCTCGCCGCCGCGACACCGGTGAGCCCGGCGACGAGGCTCGCCGGCTCCTCGGTCTCGCCGATCTCGGCGAGCATCGTCTCGAGCTGCGCCGTGCGGTTGGCGATCATGCGGCGGTCCTCCACGAAATGCGGCTTCGCCTCGTCGAGGGCCTTCCGCAGGCCCGCCAGCTCGGACGCGTCGGGCCGTCCCTCGCCCCCCGCGGCGCGCCGGGCGAGCCAGAGGGCCGGCTCGGTCCGGTCGGTCGGCGCGAGCCACGCCGTCTCCGGCCGGCCGGACTCCTCCGGCGTGGCCACCACGGAATCCGGCTCCCGCTCGGGATCCTCGCCCCTGCCGCAGGCGGCCAGCAGCGCGACGAACCCGATAAGCCCTGCGGCGCGCCGCCTCAACGGTCCGCCTCCCCGCGGCCCCGGAGGGGCACGGCGACGACGGCGCGCGGCCCGTCCGGCACCGGGCGGCGCTCGATCTCCCGGAGCCCTGCCAGGTCGATGATCGAGACGTCGTTCGAGTACCAGTTTGCCACGTAGGCGCGGTCCCCCGCCACCGCCACGCCTTCGGGATAGCGCCCGACCGGGATCCGCGCACGCGGGACGAGATCGTGGCCGAGCACGGAGACGCTGCCCGATTCCTGGTTCGTGACGAGGATCAGGCCGCCGTCGCGGCTCGTCGCGACGCCGTAGGGGCTGCGGCCGGACGGCACCGTGGCGAGCACGAGGAGCCCGCGCGCATCGATCACTGTGAGGTCGTTGCTGCGGACGTTGCCGACATAGAGCCGGTCCCCGTCCGGCGACAGCGCGAGGGCGAAGGGCGCGCGGCCGACGGGCAGGCGCGCCCGCAGCGCCATCGTGTCGGCGTCGAGGATGGAGACCGAATCGCCGCCGCGCTCGGACACGAAGACGCGGGCCTCGCCGTCGAGCACGATCCCCGCGGGCTCGCGCCCGACGGGGGCGGCGGCCTCGACGCTGCCGGTGCGGGCGTCGATCCGGCTCACCGTGCCCGCCTGCCAGTCGCCCACGAAGAGGCGGCGCCCGTCGGCGGAGGCCGCGATGCCGAAGGGCTGGCCGCGGAACGGCAGGGCGCGCAGGTCCCCTCCGCCCGGCACCACGACGGTGATCCTGCCCGCCTCCGGATGCGTGAGGAAGAGCGTGCCGTCCGCCGTCGCCGCGAGCCCGGCGGGGCCGGAGCCGAGGCGCAGCCCCACCACTGCCGGTCCGTCGAGCCGCGTCAGGGCGCCCGCCTCCTGGCTCGCCACGTAGATCGCGGGCTCGGCGCGGCCCCCCATCCCGAGGCCGAGCGCGAGGATCGACGCCGCTGCGAGGGCTCTGATCACGGAGCGGGTTTCCCCTCGACCTTCGCCTTCAGGCCCTTGAGCCCGTCCGCGAAATAGCGGTTCATCGCGGTGCGGCCGGCCTCGTCGCTCAGCGCCTCCGGCGGCTCGTTGCCGGTATCGCCGCGGTAGAACCGGCCGATCCACGAGACCGTCGCGCCCGCTCCGTCCGGTACCACCGTCACGGTGGCGGAGTAGGACGAGACGGGGAGCGCCTTCAGGTCCGGCTCGCCCATGCGGTAGGAGTAGGTCATCCCATCCGCCTTCCACTCGTCGAGGCTCTCCTGCAGCGTGCCGCCGCTCCGGAGGGTGAGCGTGCGGGTCGCGCCCTCCCCGTTGCCGCCGCTGCCCTCGCCCCTGGCCACGTCCGGGTGCCAGGTGCCGATGCCGGCGAAATCGCCGAGCACCGCCCAGACGGCCGCGGGACTCGCCGCGACGGCGATGGATTGCTGGATCTTCTGGGGCGTCGGGCCGTGGGCGAGGGCCGCGTTCGCGGCGAGGGCGAGGAGGAACGTGGCGAGGAACAACCGCATGCGGGATCAAGCCTTTCGGAGGGTGAGGCGCCCGCCGCGGGCGCGCAGCGGTCCGGCCGCATGGGCCGCGAGCACGAGGAGGAGGGCCGCCGCGCCGAGGACGGGCCGCAGGTCGAGCCGCCCGGGTACGGGGCGCGGCGTTGCGGCGGCGGAGAGCGGCGCGGCGAGAGAATCCGGCCCGTCAAGATGCGCGTAGGCGAGGCCCGTGCGCGCGGCGAGGTCCTTCAGGTGCGCCTCGCGCAGGGCGGAGAGGTGCTCGGTACCCCGCGCCGCCGAGCTGCCGAAGGGCGCGTTGCGCGGGTTGTAGCCCTCGCGCGATTCCGCGTCGGCAGGGGCCGGGCCGAACCGGTTCTCCTGCTGCACGTCGGTCTCGGCGTAGAAGCCGACCTCGCGGCCGCGATCGTTGAATTTCGGGATCGGGGAGAGGGCGTAGCCGCCGGCCCCGACGATGAGGCCGCGCACGGCACCGACGCGCCCGTCGAAAGGCGGCGTGCCCGTGGCGGGGAGAGGCGGCGCCTCCTGCCCGTCCGTCACGAAGACGAGGTCGGCGTCGAGCTCGGCCGCCATCGCGACGGCGCGGTAGAGGCCGGCGGACACCCGGCTGTCCGCCTCCCAGGCCATGCGCCAGTCGAGGGCGGCGATCGCGCCGTCGAGGGGCGCGAACTCGGCGCAGACCTCGACGGGCTCGAACAGGAGGAAGGGGCGCCTCTCCGTGAAGAGGCCGAGCGCCACCTGCGAGCCGCAGGGCAGCCCGGCGACGAGGCGGCGAAGCGCGGCCTTCGCCGCCTCGAGCCGGCTCTGGGGCCGCCGCTCCGCCGCGTAGTCGCGCACGTTCATGCTGCCCGTGATGTCGACGACGGCGAGCAGCCGGACCCCGTCGCGGGAGAGCCGCAGCGGCGGCACGAGGAAGGTGGCGAGCACGAGGAGGCCGGCGGCCGCGAGAGCCCGGAAGCGCCACCCGCCGAGATTCCTGCGCCAGGGCAGGCCGAGCCTCATGGCGCCCCCCGCGGCTGGCCGGGAATGTCGGTCCAGAGCTTCTTCGGCTCCGCCTTCATCTCGTCGCCGATCTGGCGGTCGAATTCGGGGAAGTCGCGGATCAGGCGCGAGGCCACGTCGAGGTTGAACTTCGCGTCCCAGAAATCCGGCCGCACTTGCAGGGCGCGCCGGTAATCCTGGCGGGCGAGGTTGATCAGGGGGCCTGCCGGGTCGAGCTCGCCGCGCTCGATATGCGCGAAGGCGCGCCGCAGCCGGGCATTGGCGAGGGCGTAGCGGGCCCGGGCGACGAGGGCCGGCTCGGCCTCGCTCGCGAGCGCGTCGATCAGGCCCTCGGCCTCCTCCGTCCCGCCGCGGCGGGCGAGGAGCAGGATGCGGGCGAGGAGGAGCGGCGCGGGCGCGTCGGCGGCGACGGGCAGGTCGCGCCCGGCCTCGATCGCGGTAATGCCGGCATTCGTCCGCTCCATCCGCCACGCCGCGATACCGGCCGCGAGCGCGCCGGCGAGGAGCAGGACCGGCAGGCCGGCGAGGATCGGGGATTTGGCGCGGGCCATTGCGGCCGCGAGCACCGGGGCGAGGCGTCGGGTCATGCGGCGATCCTCCGCTCCGGTGCGCGCGTCGCGGCGGGAGCCGGGGCGCGGCCGAGATCCGCTTCCGCGAGTTTGCCCAGGATCAGGAGAACGAGGCCGAGGAGCGCGGCGGCGTAGGCGGCCCCGGTCAGGTCCCGGCGCGGGCGACGCTCGATGTAGGGGATCGGGTCGCGCTCCAGCCCCTCGATCTGGCGGATCGCGGCGGCGACCGCCTCCGGCCCCTCCGCCTCGAAGGCGCGGTAGGGCGCGCCGAGGCTCTTGAAGAACAGGTCGAGGTGGCGCTCGGGCGCGGCCTGCGGCGTGTCCTCCCCCGCCGGCCGGTCGGCGATGCCGGGTGAGCCCTTCGTGCGCAGGAACAGCCAGTAGAGGTTCGGGCGGACCTTGGCGAAGGCGGCGCGCAGCGCGTCCTGCACCCGCGGATCGATCACCGCCGCACCGTCCGAGACGAGGAGCAGCACCCTCGAAGCGGTGCCCGGACCGCTCCCGAACTGCGCGAGCGCCAGGGCAAGACCGCGGCCGACATTCGTGTAGTCGAGGCCGGGCCGGTCGATGGCGCGGATCGCGGCGCGCACCGCCTCGTGGCGGTCGGTCATCGGCAGGACGAGCATCGGCGCGGTCGAGAAGCCCGTCACCGCGAAGAGGTCGTGCGCCCGGCTGCCCACGAAATCGCCGAGGATCCGGCGGGAGGCGGCGGCCTTCGATTCCTCCGCGCCCGAAGGTTGGCGCCCGGCGAAGGTCTCGTTCATGCTGCCCGAGCGGTCGATCAGCATCGAGATCTCGGCGCCGATGCCGGTGCGCGTCACTTCGGCACCGTTCCGGTAGGGGCCGGCGAGGGCGACGACGTGGCCGGCGAGGGCGAGGCAGGCCGCCGCCCGCAAGGCCCCGTCGAGCGCGCGCGAGAGCGGGTCGGCGGGCACGGCGGAAAGGCTCGGCAGGGGCGTGCGCCGCCGGGGCGCCGCGACGAGGGGCAGGAGCGCCAGCGGCAGCAGCCAGAGGAGCGCCGGCCGCTCCGCGCCGCAGCGCGCGATCAGGTCGAGGACCGCGCTCACGCCGCCCGCTCCGCCGCCGCGAGGCGCCGCGCCGTCGCCGAGACCTCGGCGAGCGGCAGGCGCGCCCGGGCGGCCTCGGTCGCGCCGCCGAAGAAGGCGAGGCGCGACGCCGCGAAGAAGCGGTCGAGCCCCTCTTCCTGCCCCCGGAAGGCTTCGTGGCGGGCGAGGAAGGCCGGCAGGTCGTCGGCGAGCAGCCGCTGCCCGGCCGCCGCGTCGAGGCCGCGATGCAGCGCGGTGAGGCCCTCACGGTAGGTCTCGTCGGTCTGCGGCCCCCGCGCCAGGGCCGCGAGGCGGCGCGCGGGCCGCGCGAAGGCGCGGGCGGGCCGGGCCCGGAAGGGCCACCACGCCCGGTCGCGGGCGAGCAAGCCGAGGGCCGCGAGCGCCAGGGAAGCGAGCGCGAGGCTCGCATCCCGCATCGGCTCGGGCCGGAGGCGCGGCCCGCGCCCGTCCGGCCGCAGGTCATCGGCCGGGTCGGCGCGGCGCGGCGGCTGGACTTCCCGCAGGGGCGAGACGCCGAGGCTCCAGCCCGGCACCTCGACGCGCGCTGTGGTGGCGCCGTGCGGGCGCTCGCTCGCGAGCACCAGGGCGAAGCCCGGCACCTCGAGGCTGCGGGCGTCGAGGGCGGCGTAGAAGGTCTGGTAGGTCAGGCGCAGGCGGTGGCGCGTGCCCGCCGTCTCCTGCTCGACCGCCCGCAGGTCGAGCCAGTAGGTCACCGGGCCGGGGCTCGGCAGGGAGGCGGCCTGCAGGGCGAAGCCCGGCTCCGCCTCGATCTCCACGGTGCCGGGCACGAGGTCGCCGAGGAAGTGGCCGAAGGGGCGCGGCGTGCGCACCTCGACGCTCCGCACCTGGGCGATGGCCGGGGCGGCGGCGAGGCAGGCGATCAGGCAGAGGACGCGGCGCACGCGCTTCAGGCTCCGAGGAGGTGCCGGCTCAGCGCCTCCGGATCGAACCGGTCGGCGAGGCGGAAGGGCTCGCGCCCGTTTCGGCGGGCGAGCCGGGCGAGGCGGGCCATGCGCTCGCCCTCCTGCGCCAGCCAGCGGCGGCGCAGCGAGGGGCGCATGAGGACGAGGCGGCTTCCCGCCCCTTCGAGATCCTCGAGCTCCAAGAGGCCCCATTCCGGCAGGGCCTCGGTCTCGCGGCTGTCGGCGAGGAGCACGGGCACCACGTCGTGGAAGCTGAGGCTCGCGAAGACCTGCTCCAGGAGCGCCTCGGGCCAGCGGAAATCCGAGATCAGGAAGACGAGCTTCGGCCGGCCGGCGATGCGGGCCGCCGCCGCGAGGAGGCCGGCGGCGCTGCGCCCCGTAGGGCGTGCCTGCCCGATGCGCGCGGCAGCCTCCGCGGCGCTCGCCCGCCGCCGCGTCGCGATGAGCGACAGATCCTCGCGGATCCCGGCATCGCAGGCGATGAGGCCGAACCCGTCGCCGATGCGGGTGGCCGAGGCCGCGAGCCCCTGGCAGAGGGCGCCGACGAGCGCCATCCGGTCGGCCGCACCCGAAAAGCGCATCGAGGCCGAGAGATCGACGAGCGCCCAGACCTCCACGGCCATCCGCGCCTCGAACCGGCGTACGTGCACGCCCTCGAAGGGGTCGCGCAGCGTCGCGCGCAGGTCGATGCGGCGGGCGTCCGGCAGGCGCAGGAAGGACACCTGGTCCTTGAAGGTGCCGAGCCCTCCGGTCTCGCGGGCCCGGTGCGCCCCGGCCCGGGGCCCGCGGGCGCGCCAGCGCGGCAGGTAGACGATGTCGGCGCTCATGGGTCCCGCCTCACGGCGCCGGCACCGTCTCGAACACCGCCCGGCAGAGGTCCGGGACGATCGCGGAGCGGCGCAACTCGTACACGGGCTCCAGGAAGACGCGGTGGGCCATCACCTCGGGGAAGATTGCGCGCACGTCCTCCGGCACCAGCCAGTCGCGGCCCTCGAGCCACGCGCGGACGCGGGCGGCGCGCACGAGCGCGGCGACGCCGCGCGGCGAGGCGCCGCCCTGGACTAGGCCGGCCATGTCGTCGATGCCGGGGAGCCGGATCCCGGCTGCCTGCGGGCGCAGCAGCGCCTCCCACAGGGCGACGACGTAGGCCTCGATCGCCGCGCTCGCCCGCACCCCGTGCTGGATCGCGGAGGCGATGCCGGCGAGCGCGGTGGGGTCGAGGAGGTTCGGCTCCACCTCCGCGATCAGCGCGTCGGTGTCGTGGAAGCGCGGGTCGAAGACGAGGGCGCGGCGGCTCTGCGGATCGCGCGGCGCCTCGACCGGGATCTCCATCAGGAAGCGGTCGCGGGCGGCGGCCGGCAATTCGAAGGTCTCCTCGCGCTCGACCCGGTTGCGGTCGGCGAAGACCTGGAGATGCGGGAACCGGTATTCCCGGGCGAAGGCGGTAAGGCTGCGCTCGGCCATCAGGCGGAGCAGCAGGGCGTGGACCTGGGGCCGCGCCCGGTTGATCTCGTTGAAGAAGAAGATCGCGAGGTCTTCGGAGGCGCGCAGCACGGGCCCCGGCTCGACCCGCGGGCGCCCGTCCTCGGCGAGGTAGGTGTGGTAGACGAGGTCCGTCGGCATCAGGTCGACGGTGCCCTCGATCCGCTCGTAGGCGCCGCCCATGGCGCGGGCGACCGCACGCAGGAGCGTCGTCTTGCCGACGCCGACATCGCCCTCCAGCAGCACGTGCCCGCGGGCGAAGATCGCGATGGTGACGAGGCGGATCGCCCGGTCCTGGCCGAGGACCGCGCCGGCCACGGCCCGCTCGAAGCGGGTGGCCGCCGCGCGCCAGTCGGTGAGCATCGCGTCGCCGCGGCGGATGTCGTTCATGGCTCGGGAACTCGTGTCGCGTGCCCCCTCCCCTGGTGGGAGGGGGCCGCCGGGCGGCGCGCTCAGTTCGCGGAGATCTTGGTGACGTCGTACTCGAACTTGCCGGTCTTCCTGGCGTTCTCGATGCGCTTCTTGTTGCGCTCCTCCATGCCCTTGATCGCCTCGGCCTGCTTGCTCAGCTCCTTCGGGTCGTGCTTCGGATCGTATTTCGAGCCGGCGATCTTCTCCGGGAAGCCGGGCTTGGGCTCCCAGCAATTGCCCGGCGCCTTGCACTTGGTGCCGTCGTAGGCCAGCGCCGGCAGGGCGACGAGGGCACCCGCGCCGAGAAGGGCCGCGTAAACGAATGTCCGCATGATGTTTCCTCCAGTCTTGCGGCGCTCCCGCGCCGCGCTGGCGCCGTCCTGTTCCGTTGAGCGCGGCGCGAACTCCCCCTCGGACTAGTTGTCCAGCGGCTTGCACTGGCCTTTCACGTCCTTGGGGAAGGTCTCTCCTTCCTTGTAGGGCTTGTAAGCCTTCTTCTGCTCGTCGTTCAGCCACGCGGCATCGCGCACAGGCCCGGTGTAGAGGTGCCGGATCCAGGTGACGACTTGCAGGATCTCGTCCGGATTGAGGTTCTCGTTGTGCGGCCCCATCATTCCGTTGGCGCCGCCGAAGATCGTCGAGAACAGGCCCGTATCCTCGGTGTTGGCCGGATAGGTCCAGTAATTGTCGTTGAGGCCGGGACCGAGCTTGCCCTCGGCGAGATGCCCGTGGCAGCCCGAGCAGGAGGTGGCGAACAGGCTCTCGCCGTTGCGCAGGCAGGACTTGTCGTCGATGTAGGGGTTCCGGCCCGTCTGCAGGAAGGTCTTCACGGCGTCCGTGTCGCGCCCGCCCTCCTTGCCCTGGCCGATGTCGAGGGTCTCCCCGGTGACGGTGTTGCGGAAGACGATGCCGGTCTGCGGGCCGGCGCTCGGCTGCGCCAGGGCAGCGAGGCCGCCCGTGGCGAGGGCGAGCCCGAGAAGGGCGGCGGCGCCCCGTGTGCTGGTCATGATGCTCATCGAACTCTGCGGGAACTCGTCCTGTGCGGGAACTCTGCGGTCGGCCTGCGGGCGCGTCAGTTCGAGGCGGCCATCACGGGCACGCCCTCCTGCTTCAGGATGGCGTCGATCCGGGGCTTGGCCTTGGCGAGCGCGGCGTTGAGCGCGTCGCGCAAGCCCTCGTCGCCGCGGCGCACGCCCATCGCCTGGTCGAAGCTCTGGGGCACGCGCTGGCCGTCGCTGCGCACGGTGTCGTCGGGCACGGGGACCATCCGCAGCGGCGTCTGGGAATCCCGCACGTAGCGGGCGACGTCGGGGGCGAAGGCGACGCCCACATCGGCCTTGCCGCTCGCCACCTCGCCCACCATCCGGGCCGGGTCGATCTGGGTGTATTGGTTGCGCGGCGCGCGGAAGTTCACGAGCGAATAGAGGTAGGCCATGTCCTCCTCGTAGCGGCCGATATCCTTGAGCATCGCCTCGCCGGGCGTTCCGAACCCGACCACCATGTGGCCCACCTCCCTGAGGCGCGGGTCGGCCCAGGATGTCACGTCGAGGCCGCCCTCGGCCTTCGTCAGGAAGACGTAGCCCGAGCGGTAATAGGGCTTGGTGGTCAGCACCCGCGGATCGTCGGCATCGAGGCCGACGACGACATCGCAGGTGTTCTTGTCGAGCCCGTCGCGCACGAGGTAGATCGCCGGCTTGCCGGACCAGACGAAGACGGCCTTGCGCCCCATCGCCTCGGCGACGGCGGTCGCGATGCGGTTCTCCAGGCCCGACCCGTCCTTGATCGAGAGCGGCGGCTGCTCGGCCGCGCAGATGCGCAGGGTGCCCGCATCCGCGGCCGGCGCGGCGCCGTCCCGCTGCGGCTGCTCTTTCGCCTGCTGTTCCTTGGCCTGGGGCTCCTGCGCGGCGGCCGGCCCCGCGAGACCGAGGGCGAGGAGGAGAGCGGCCGGGGCGGCCGCGCGGAGACGTCGGGTGACGCGCGCCATGGGACTTCGTTTCCTCTGAGGTTCGTCGCGGCGCGGCGGCCGGGGCATGGCGTGCCCGTCTGACGGCTTCGTCTCGCGCGGGGTGGGACGGGCGCCCCGCCGGTTCGACCGGCGGAGCGCCCCTGACGGCCTTGCGGCCTTACTTCGAGGCTTGGCGCTCGTACTCGCCGACATTCGGGTCGTCGTAGGGACCCTTGCCGTCGAGGGAGAACACGACCACGCCGCCGCCCATCTGGGTGTAGTTGGCGAGCTTCTTGAACGCGCCCACCGCGCCGAGGCCGGCGGTCGGGTCGGCGAGATCGAAGACGAGGCCCACGCCCGGCCAGCCGCCGACGCCGTAATAGATGGCGACGTATTGCGTGCCCTTGTGGGTGTAGGTGATCGGGTAGCCGATCGCGCCCGACGGCAGCTTGTGCTTCCAGAGCAGGTCGCCGTTGTCCGAGTCGCGGGCCTTGATGAAGCCGTCGAGCGTTCCGTAGAGGACGATGTTGCCGGCGGTCGCCGTCGTCCCGCCCCACACGGCGAAGCGCTCCATCTTCTCCCAGTTGAACTTGCCCGTGATCGCGTTGTAGCTCTTGATCTGGCCAAGTCCCTCGTAGTTCTGCCGGTCACCCTTCGGGCCCGGGTACATGTTCAGCGTGGCGCCCACGAAGAACTGACCCGCCCGGTAGGGCAGCATGAAGGGCTCCCAATCCATGCAGATATGATTGATGCCCATGTAGAAGGCCTGACGCTTCGGGTCGTACGAATCGTGGCCCTGGTTGTGGTAGCCCATCGCCGAGGGGCAGATGTCCTTGGCGAGATGGTCCATGCGGGTGCCGTATTCGGGGTCGCGCACCGGCTGGCCGCTCTTGAGGTCGACCGACTTGAAGACGTTGACGGTGTCGTCGATCTTGTTGGCCGAGACGAGCGAGCCGTCCGTCCGGTCGAGGGTGTAGACGATACCGTTGCGGTCGGGGTGGGTGAGGAGCTTCCTCAGCTTCCCGTCCTTGTCCTTCTGCTCGGACAGCATCATCACGTTGACGCCGGCATAGTCCCACTCGTCGTGGGGGGTCTTCTGGTAGCCGAACTTGGCCTCGCCCGTGTCGACGTCGCGGCCGAAGATCGTCATCGTCCACTTGTTGTCGCCGGGCCGCATGGTCTCGTTCCACGGCGCCGGGTTGCCGGTGCCGAAGTAGATCAGGTTCGTGCCCGGATCGTAGGCGTACCAGCCCCAGTTCGTGCCGCCGCCGATCTTCCAGGCATCGCCCTCCCAGGTGGAGGTGCCGAGGCCCTTCTGGCCGTAATGGGCGTTCCTGATGTTGAAGTCGGAGGCCAGCAGCAGGTCGGCATCCGGGCCCGTGGCGTAGGCGCGCCACTTCTGCTCGCCGGTCTTCACGTCGTAGGCGGTCAGGTAGCCGCGCACGCCGAGCTCGGCGCCCGAGGAGCCGATGATCACCTTGTCCTTCACGACGTAGGGGGCGATCGTGAGCGTCGAGCCGACCTTGATGTCGGAATTCTCGACCTTCCAGACCGTCTCGCCGGTCTCGGCGTTGAGGGCCGCGACGTTGCCGTCGAGCTGCGTCTTGAGGATGAGCGCCGGGCTCTTGCCGTCACCCGGCCAGTAGGCGAGGCCGCGGTTGACGAGATCGCAGCAGGCGACCGCGCGGGCGGCCGGGTTCTGCTTCGGCTTGTCCTGCCAGAGGATCTTGACCGGATCGTCGAGGTCGAGGGCGAAGGTGTTGTTCGGGAAGGAGGTGTGGACGTACATCTTGCCGCCGACGATCAGCGGCGCACCCTCGTGCCCGTTGAGCAGCCCCGTCGAGAAGCTCCAGGCCGGCTTGAGGTTCTTGACATTCTCCTTGTTGACCTGCGTCAGCTCGCTGTAATTGTTCGAGTCGTAGTTCTTCCCGGGCATCACCCAGTTGTCTTCGCTCTTCGCCATGTCGACGAGCTTGTCGTTGGCGGCGGCGCCGCCCGCCAAACCGATCGGTGCCAGCGCCATCACGGCGAGCACCGAGACCGAACCCAGAAGCCTGCTCATCCTCGCGTCTCCTAGCCTTGCCATTCCGTCTCTCGGCCCTGCGGCCTCGCGGAACCTCGTTCGGGGCGTGAAGCAGGTCTCGGTCTCGATCCGACCCGAAAGCATTCATAAGAAAATATGAAAGATCATCTCTTATAAATGACTTATTACTGCTTCAGCCACCTTCGTTTCTAGGCAGGGAATGCGGTCCTTGTCTTTAGACGGTCGGTCATTTCTGGCTGGGACCATTCGGCAATCGCCCGGAGATATTTGAGCAGCGGCGAAGTCGATACTTGACCGGCCGTCCGCCCGCGCCACAACTCGTCGCAGGATGCCGCCCCGCCCGAAGACGGAGGCGGCGCCTCCAGGGGGATCGGCCGATGCGGACGGGTCGCGGGCGACGGGGCATGGGCGGGAGCGGGCGAAAGGGGGCCGGGCTTCTCCTCGGCCTCCTCGCCCTCGCGCCCGCAGCCGCGGCGGAACGGACCCGGCAGGCGGCCCTCTACCCGCAGGACGCGCGCCGGGAGATGGGCGGGGCCGATCACGCGCGCTTTCCCGGCGCCGGCATCCTGTATTGCCGCCGGCCGGACGGCGTGCCCCAGAAGGCCGCGGCGGCCTGGCTCGTCGGGGCGCCCGACCTCGTGGTGCTCAACGCGCACAATTTCCGCGACCGGCGCCTCGACGTGACGCGGCAGGTCGCCGATTGCCACTTCCAGATCGCCGGGCGCAACTACGCCTTCGTGGCGGGCTCGCTCAAGCTCGGCACCGCGCCCGGCGCGACGCGCCTCCACATCACCGACGATTGGGCGCTCCTGCGCCTCGCGGAGCCCGTCCTGGGGGCGCCGGCCCAGCCGGTGCCGCAGGTGCCGGACCTGCCCGTCGGCCCGGCGAGCCTGCCCGTGACCATGGTCTCACCCGCCGGGCACGAGAACTTCCGGGGCGGCAGCAGCCTTGAGGACTGCGTGATCCGGCAGGTCGACCCGCCGGAGGAGGACGCGATCCGCCGGGTCCGGCACGATTGCAACAACGGCTACGGCGGCTCGGGCTCGGGCCTGTTCGACGCCTCCGGGCGCCTCATCGCGCTCCAGAGCGCCTCGCTGTCGATGAACTCGCGCCGCGCCTTCGACGCCGAGTTCCACTACGGCTCGGCGCTCCTGTTCGAGGGCGACCTGCTCGCCGCGATCCGGGCCGCGACCGAGCCGGAGAGCGGCGCGCGCCGCACGGGGCCGTGAGGCCGCCCGCTCACTCCGCCGCTTCCGGATAGGCCGCTCGCGCCCGCTCCGGCGGCGGGCGGGCGGACCGGGGCGCCCGGCGGGCCGAGGCGTCGGTGCGGGCGGCCTTGCGGGCGGCCAGCAGCAGGAGGGCGGCGAGGCCGAGCATCGCCCCGTCGAAGACGAGGAAGAGCGCCTCGGGCGAGGCGCCGCCCGTGATCGCCTCCCGCAGGAGGCGGACGCCGTCCGCGGCGGCGACGGCCGCGTAGAGCCCGGCGGCGGCCGCCAGCATCTCGGGCCAGGCGCGCCGCTGCGGCCGGAGCGGAGCGAGCGCCGCGACGAGAAGCCAGGCCCCGAAGAACGCGCCGACTTCCCAGCCGGCCCTGTCGGGCAGGCCAAGGGGCAGGAGGCGGTTCGCCAGGAAATAGGCGGCGATCGCGGCCGGCAGCCCCGCCACCGTGGCGATGTTGAGCGTCTGGACGAGCCGCAGCCCGAAGCTGCCCGGCGCCTCGCCCCTCGGCAGCCGCGCGACCGACCAGAGCACGAGGCCGGTCGCCACCATGGCGGAGCCCGCGAGCCCGCAGAGGAAGAACAGCAGCCGCAGGGCGGCTCCCGCGAAATGCGCCTCGTGCAGGCCGACCATCGTGATGAAGGTCTTCGAGGCCGGCTGCAGCCCCCCGGCCCGCACCTCCAGCACGCGCCCCGTCGCCCCGTCGAAGGCGACCTGCGGATGCTCGTGCGAGAGGCCGTGCGGCTCCTCGAAGACGGCCACCACCGTGGCGTTTGCGTCCCGCGGGTTGACGATCGAGAGGCGCTCCAGGGGCTCGGGGATCGTCGCCATCGCCTCCCGCACCATCGGGCCGAGGGGGGCGAGGGTCCCGGGCCGGCCTGCGGGCGGGCGCGGCGCGGTGATCTGGCCCGACTCGGCGAAGAAGGCCTGCGCGTCGCCCCGGTAGGCCGTGTTCACGCCCCAGGGCACGTACATCAGCATCAGGGTGGCGAGGCCCGTATAGGTGATCATCAGGTGGAAGGGCAGCGCGAGCACCCCGGTGACGTTGTGCGCGTCGAGCCACCCGCGCTGGGCCGACTTGTCCCGGCGGAAGGTGAAGGCATCCGCGAAGATGCGCCGGTGCGTGACGATGCCGGAGACGAGCGCCACCAGCATGATCAGGGCGCAGATCCCGACGATCCAGCGCCCCCAGAGCGGTGGCATGTTGAGCTCGAAATGGAACCGGTAGAGGAAGTCGCCGCCCCGCGTGTCGCGCACGGCGGCCGGCGCGCCGGTCTCGGGATCGAGGAGCACGTGCCCAGGCGGCCGGCCGGGGCCGGTGCGCCAGAACAGATCGAGCAGCGGCTTCTCGGCACTCGGCAGGCCGATGAACCACGTCCGCGCCCCGCCCGCATGGGCCTGGAGATGGAGGACGGCGCGCTCGGCCGCCGCCGCCATCGCCTCCGGCCCCGGCGCCGCCTCGCGGCGGAGTTCCGGCCGCATCCAGTGGGAGATCTCGGCCCGGTAGTAGCTTGCGGTGCCCGTGACGAAGACGGCGAACAGCACCCAGCCGACCACGAGGCCCGACCACGCGTGCAGCCACGCCATCGACTGGCGAAACCCCTTGCGCATGCCCGGGCGCCTACCAGCGGTAGCGCAGCGTGGCGTAGACCGTCCGCGGCAGGCCGTAATAGCAGCCCGAATAGGCGAAGCAGCCGGTCACGTAGCGCTCGTCGAGCAGGTTCTGGGCATTGATCTGCATGGTGAATCCCTGCAGCGTCGCGTTGAGGTGCTTCAGGTCGTAGGAGACGACCGCGTCGACGAGGACGCTCTCGGGCACCTGGAAGGTGTTGGCCGGGTCGCCCCAGGAGGGGCCGAGATAGCGCACGCCGCCGCCGATGCCGAGCCCGAGGAGCGGCCCCTCGGTGAAGCGGTAGTCGACGAAGAGCGACGCCGTCTGGTCGGGCACCTGAACGGGCCGGCGCCCGACGAGGGGCACCTGCTGGCGCGTCAGGTCGTTCAGCGTGAAGCCGATGTCCTGCGTGTTGCGGATGTCGAGCAGCGAGAAGCCCCCGATCAGGGTCAGGCCCTCGGCGAGGTTCGCCCGCGCCTCGAACTCGACGCCCTGCACGCCGACCTCGCCGGTCTGCAGCACGAAGCCCGGGTTCGCGGGGTCGGTGTTCGTCGCGTTCGAGCGGCGGATGTCGAAGAAGGCGGTGGTGAGCAGGATGTCGGTGCCCGGCGGCTGGTACTTGATGCCCGCCTCGTACTGGTTGCTGGAGATCGGGTCCGGGATGCGCCCGGTCGCGCCGAAGGCGGGATCGAAGATGCGTCCGGCCGTGATCGGCTCGAACGCCTCGCTGTAGGAGACGTAAGGCGCGACGCCGCTGTCGAACAGGTAGAGCAGGCTCGCCCGGCCGGTGAAGGCGTCCGCGGGCACGTCCTGGTTCGCCGTCACGCCGGTGGCGAGCGTCCGCGTCGGGCCGCTCTGCCGGGCGATGTCGTAGCGGCCGCCGAGGGTGAGGACGAGCCGGTCGAACTTCACCTGATCCTGAACATAGACGCCGGTCTGCTCGGCGGAGATCCGGGATTGCGTGGTGAAGGCCGGGAACGGGATGGCCATGTCGTAGTTCGGCGCCAGCGCGTCGAGGGCGGGCGCCGCCGGGAAGGGGCCGGCGAGCGTCCGCGTCTTGATCGTGCGGTGGTCGACGCCGAGGAGCGCGGTGTGCGCGAAGGGGCCGGTGTCGAAATTCGCGACGACATTGTTGTCGATCGTGAAGGCGTCGATCTCGACCTTGGTGCCGCCCCGCGAGCGGCTGATCACCGGGCCGGTCGTGAACGGGCCGTTGAGGTCGCTGAAGGCGGTGAAGACGCTGCGGTAATCGCCCTCGGAATAGAGGTAGCGGCCCGCCGAGTGGAAGCGCAGGTTTTCGCTGATGCGGTGGTCGAGCAGGTAGCCGATCGAGCCCTGCGTCCGGTCCGAGCGCTCGAAGTTGCGGTCGCCGTCGTAGAAATCGACCGGCAGGCGGCCGGTGACGCCGCTGCCGAAATTGCGCGGGAACACGGTGCCGACCGCGGGGAAGCCCCCGTAGAAGCCCGAGAACGGGTCGCGCTGGTAATTGCCGATGACGGTGAGCGAGGTGTCGGTCGAGGGCCGCCACGTCAGGCTCGGGTTGATGAAGGCGCGCTCGACGCGGGTCGTCTGCGCCGGGCCGTCGCCGTTCCAGCCGAGGCCGATCAGCCGGTAGGCGAACTGGTCGGCGAGCGGGCCGGCCTCTGCGGGGATCGGCCCGCCGACGTCGAAGCCGCCGCGCACCTCGTTGAAGCCTCCGCCCTGGATGAAGGTCTCGCCGTGGCGGACGAAGTGCGGGACCTTGGAGACGAGGTTGACGATGCCGCCCGGACCGGACTGGCCGTAGAGGACCGAGGCCGGCCCCTTGATGATGTCGACGCGCTCCAGGCGGAACGGGTCGACGGTGGGAAAGGCGTCGCGGTTTCCGGGCAGGAGGAGGCCGTCGAGGAAGAGCGGGGCCTGGAAGCCGCGGATGTAGAACTGCTCCAGCCGGGTCGAGCCGGCGCCGCCGCGCTGCTCCGTGGTGACGCTCGGCGTGTAGCGCAACGCCTGGTTGACGCTGAGGGCGTTCTGATCCTCGATCTGCTTGCGCCCGATGACCGAGACCGATTGCGCCGTCTCCAGGATCGGGGTGTCGGTCTTGGTGCCAACCGTGCTGCGGCTCGCCACGTAGCCGGGGACCGGGCCGGTCGGGCCGCCGGGTCCGTAGAGGCCGGCGCCGAGGCTGCGGCCCGCGCCCTCGCCGGTGACGTTCAGCTCGGACAATTCGATGTCGGTCGTCGGCGCGGCCTGAGCCGAGGCCGCACTCGACGCGAGCAGCCCGCAGGTCGTCGAAAGCAACATTGTGCAGATCGGGCCGGACAACGCCCTGCCGAATGGCGAAGAGACCCTGTTATTCCGGCACCGACGCATTGCCCAAGACCCTCAACGCCACGAAATATCGCACGATCGTGCCGCTTCTTGTCATGTTTTTCGGCGGCATGACTTCGTTGATAGCGTCGTTCCGGCCAGTGCCAACAACTATGTTATGGAATTGTTATAAGTTACTCTGGAGTTGTTCCACGATGAACTAAAACCATCCTTCGTCCGTGCAGGGGCACGACCCCTGCCGGCAGGCTCTCGCCCCTCGCAGACAGGCGAGAGCGGCCGCCCCTGTTCCGCTGGAGACGGGCGGGCGAGGGCGTCGCGCAGGCGCCGCCTCATGCCGCCCCCGCGGGCCTGCCCCGCTCCGGAAGCCGGGCTGCCGGCGGCCGGTGCCGCCGCGCCGATTTCGACGCGGGGTGTTGCGCCGAGGCCCCGCGGCTTCAGCAACCCGCGGTTGCGGTCTCAGGTAGCGCCCGCGCCTCGGGCCGCGCCTCAGCCGGCGGGGCGGCGCGCGGGTCCGGCCGCGTCCCGCGCGTCCTGAAGGCGTTCGAGGAGCCGGGCGGCGCGCTCGGCACGCTCCGCCGGCTCGGCGGCGCCGCCGCCCGCGACGAGGCGGTCCTCGCGCCGGTCGAGGTCCCCGCAGGCGGAGGCCAGGGCCTGCGCCAGGCCGGGCCGGAAATCCGCCGCGAGTCCCTGCGGGCCGCCCGTCAGGCGCAGGATCCCGAGATCCGCGCAGGAGACCCGGAGCTTCGCGAGCGCGATCAGCGCCTCGACGGGCTCCGGCAGCGGCCCGAACCGGTCCTCGATCTCGTCGCGCAGGGAATCGGCCTCCTCGCGGGTGCGCAGGCGGGCGAGCCGGGTGTGCAGGCTCAGGCGCAGTTCCGGCTCCGGCACATAGCCCTCCGGCACATGCCCGGCGAGGCCGAGGCGGATCTCGGGCCGCTCCCCGAGGGGCGGCTCCCCGCGCGCAGCGCGCAGGGCCTCGTCGAGGAGATGCTGGTAAAGGCCGAGGCCGATCAGCCGGACATGCCCGGCCTGGTCCTCGCCCACGAGGTCGCCCGCCCCGCGCCAGTCGAGGTCGCGGGCGCTCACCGCGAAGCCGGCGCCGAGGCGGTCGAGGGCCTCCAGCGTGCGCAGGCGCTTCTCGCTCGCCGCCGTGAGCGGCCGCTCGGGGTCGCTCAGCAGGTAGGTCACGGCCCGGCGCTGGCCGCGGCCGACGCGCCCGCGCAGCTGGTGGAGCTGGCTGAGGCCGAACCGGTCGGGCCGGAAGACCAGCATCGTGTTCGCCCTCGGCACGTCGAGGCCGCTCTCGATGATGTTGGTGGCGAGCAGGACGTCGCCCTCGCCATCCGCGAAGCGGACCATCACCGCGTCCATCTCGGCCGGGTCGAGCTCGCCATGCGCCACGAGGATCTCGAGCTCGGGCGCGATGTCGCGCAGGCGCGCCTCCATCGGCCCGATATCGGCGATGCGCGGGCAGACGACGAAGCTCTGGCCGCCGCGGCGGCGCTCGCGCATCAGGGCCGCCCGCACCGTGTCGGGGGCGAAGGGCGCGATCAGGGTGCGGATCGGCTGGCGCACGGCGGGGGGCGTCGCGATGACGCTGAGATCCTGCATCCCGACGAGGGCCGCCTGCAGCGTCCGCGGGATCGGCGTGGCGGTGAGCGTCAGGACGTGCGCCGCGGGGGCGAGGTCGCGCAGGCGCCGCTTCTGCGCGGCGCCGAAGCGCTGCTCCTCGTCGATGACGACGAGGCCGAGATCGGCGAAGCGGACGCCGCGGGCGGCGAGCGCGTGCGTGCCGATCACGAGGCGGACGGAGCCGTCGGCGAGGCCCGCCCGCACGCGCCGCGCCTCGGACGCGGGCACGAGGCGCGAGAGCTGCGCCACCTCGATTCCGAAGCGGGCGAAGCGGCGCGCGAAGGTCTGGACGTGCTGGCGCACCAGAACGGTTGTGGGCGCCGCGAGCGCGACCTGACGGCCGGAGAACAGGGCGGCGGCGGCCGCCCGCAGGGCCACCTCGGTCTTGCCGAAGCCGACATCGCCGCAGACGAGCCGGTCCATCGGCCGCCCCGAGGCGAGGTCGGCGAGGAGGGCGTCGATGGCGCCCGCCTGATCGGCGGTGGGCGCGAAGCCGAATCCCGCCGCGAAGCGCTCCATCTGCCGCTGAGGCGGGACCAGCACCTCCGCCTCGGCCTTGGCCCGGGCCTCGGCGAGCGACAGCATCGTCCGAGCGGTCTGCGCGATCGCCTCCTCGACGCCCCGGCGCCGCCGCTCCCAGGTGCCGCCCTCCAGCCGGTCCAGGCTGACGGCCTCCGCCTCGGACCCGTAGCGCCAGATCCGGCCGGCCTGATGGGCCGGCACCATCAGCACCGCCTCGTCGGCAAAGCGCAGGCGCACCGCGTCCTCCGCCTCGCCCTCGGGGCCGGCGAGGGGCTCCACGCCCTCGAAGAGGCACAGGCCGTGATCCTCGTGGATGGCGACGTCGCCGACGCGCAGCTCGATCTCGCCGAGCGGCAGGCTCGCCGCGGCCGCGGCAGGGGTCGGGCCGGCCGCCTGCCCGAGAAGGTCGGCGGCCGCGAAGACCGTGACGCCCGCCTCCGCCACGCGAAAGCCCGCATCGATCGCCGCGTCGAGGGCGAGCACCCGGCCGGGCTCGGCCCGGAGCACGTCGGACCACGAGGACGCCCGCGCCAGCTTGTGCCCGAGCACGGCGACCGCCTCGCGCGCGAGGCGCCGCAGGCCCCGTCCCGTGCCCGTGAGCAGGATGCGGTCCCCGGCCTTCCGGCGCTCGCCGAGCGCCCGGGCGAAGGCGGCGCCCGGCCGCCGCTCGCGCACGAAGACCGGCCCGGCGGCGTCGCCGTCCTCCGCGGCCTGCGCGATTTGGCGGCGCGCGAGCCAGTCCGACCATTCCTGCGGCGTCAGGTAGAGCCGGTCGGCCCCGCGCGGGCCGGCGCGGAAAGCCTCACCGGCGAGCCGGCCCGCGCTCTCCAGCCCGTCGCGGATCTGCTCGAAGAAGGCCTCGGCGCGCGCCTCCGCCCCGGCCTCCAGAACGAGACGCGCCTCGGGCACCGAATCCAGCACGCCCGCGAGGGCGGGGTAGAAGCGGGCGAGCTCGTGCTCCTGGCCGGTGAAGGGGCGGAGCGTCTCCTCCGCGCCGGGCTCCAGGATGATCTCGGTGGCGGGATCGACCACCAGCACCTCGGCCTGCGCGACGGAGCGCTGCGAGACGGGATCGTAGGAGCGGATGGCGGCGACGCGACCCTCCTCGATCTCGACGCGGCAGGGCATCGGCGCGGCGGCCGGATAGAGGTCGAGGACGCGCCCGCGCAGGGCCACCTCGCCCGGCTCGTCGACGCGGTCGTCGAGGATGTAGCCGAGCCGCCGAAGGGCCTCGATCGTCGGCTCGGGCGCGACCTCGTCCCCGACCCGGATCTCCAGGCGCGCCCCGGCCCAGGTCTGCGGCGGCGGCACGCGCTGGATCAGCGCCGGCGCCGTCGTCAGGACGATGTCGGGGAGATGGGCCGCGTCCGTGAGCCAGCGCAGCACGCCGGCGCGGGCGCCCATCGCGCCGCGCGACGGCGAGGCGCGGTCGAAGGGCAGGCAATCCCATTCGGGGTAGAGGGCGACGCCGCATCCCGGCGCGAGGGCGCGGAGCGCGGCGGCGAGCGCCTCGAGGCGCCGTGCGTCGCGGGCGACGTGGACGAGGGGGCGCGCCCCCTCGGCGAGGCCGAGCAGGGCGACCGCCAGGGCGCCGATGGGCCGCAGCGGAACCTCCGCCTCCTCGTCCGGGGAGGCGGAGCGCCGGGCGCGCGAAGCTGCCTGTGCCAAAGCCGCGTCAGGCCGCCTTCGGGTTGATGGCCTCCTCGGCGAGGTCCGAGAGCACCCCGTCGGTGTTCTCCTCCTCCAGCAGGGTCTCCTTGAGGAGCGGCTCGGCCTCGGCGAGCCCGAGCTGCCTCGCCCACGCGATCAGGGTGCCGTAGCGGGTGATCTCGTAATGCTCCACCGCCTGCGCGGCGGCGATGAGCCCGGCATCGCCGGCGTCGCTGCCGCCGAATTCCTCGATGATCTCCTGGCCCTCGGCGATGATGCCCTGGATGGCCTTGCAGGTGACGCCCTCGGGCTTCTCGCCGAGGCTCCTGAACACCGCGTCGAGGCGCTTCACCTGCTGCTCGGTCTCCTTCAGGTGGACGCCGAAAGCGACCTTGAGGTCGTCGGCCCGGGCCGCCTCCATCATCGTCGGGAGCGCCTTGAGGATCGCGTTCTCGGCGAAGTACGTGTCCTTGAGCTGGTGCAGGAAGAGAGCGTTCAGATCCGTGCCGGCCATCGTGGGCGTTTCCTCAACCAGAACTTGTACCGCTCTGCAAACCGGACTCCGCCCCGTTCGTTCCGGGCGCTTCGAGGCCCCCGGCGCGCCCCGTCACGGGCCGCCCGCCCGCGCCGCCGCGGGGACCGCAGCAAGGCGCCGCGGGGCCGGAACACCGCACGCATCCCTCGGTTGACGCGGCTCAAGCCGAGAGACCGAACGGGACCCCCGATGACCGATCCCCTGAAGAAATATCCCCGCCCGCCCTTCGAGAGCCAGCCGCAGAGCTTCCCCGGCCAGACCGGCCGGATGGCGCCCGAGCCCGACCACGGCGAGGAGAGCTACCGCGGCTCCGGCAAGCTCGCCGGCAAGGCCGCCCTCGTCACCGGCGGCGACAGCGGCATCGGCCGCGCGGTCGCGATCGCCTATGCCCGCGAGGGCGCGGACGTCGCCATCGCCTACCTTCCCGAGGAGCAGAAGGACGCGGAGGCGGTCGGCGCCTGGATCGAGAAGGCGGGCCGCCGCGCCCTGCTCCTGCCCGGCGACCTGAAGGACCCCGCCCATGCCCGGGAGGTCGTCGCGCGCACCGCCGAGACGTTCGGCCGGCTCGACGTGGTCGTCAACAACAGCGCCTTCCAGCAGCCGAACCAGGGCCTGGAGGCGATCGAGGACGCGATCTTCGAGCAGCATTTCCGCACGAACGTCTTCGCGCCCTTCTACGTGACCAAGGCCGCGCTCGCGCATCTGAAGCCGGGCGGCTCGGTGATCTTCACCTCGTCCGTGAACTCGAAGCACCCGATGCCGACGCTGCTCGCCTACAGCGCCACGAAGGGCGCCCTGAGCAATCTCGTGCTCAGCCTCGCCCAGCTCCTCGCCGAGAAGGGCATCCGCGTGAACGGCGTGCTGCCGGGCCCGATCTGGACGCCGTTCATCCCGGCCGGGATGAGCGAGGATTCGGTGAAATCCTTCGGCAGTCAGGTGCCGTTCGGCCGGCCCGGCCAGCCCGCGGAACTCGCCTCGGCCTACGTGATGCTCGCCGCCGAGGAGAGCAGCTACACCTCCGGCGCCCTCGTCACGGTCGCCGGCGCCATGCCGGTTCTCTGACGCCGGCCCTCTGACGCCGGACCCGCGCGGGCCGCCGCGAACCCGCGCGCCGAGGTGCCGGTGCCGATCGACGCCGCGGCGGCGACGTTCGGATCCACCGTGATCCTCGAATATGTCGAAGATCACTGGGCCGCCGCGCGGGCCGCCGAGCCCGACGCCCTCTGGACGGATTCGGAGCCGGCCGTCCTGCAGGTCTCGGGTACGGGACCCTTCGGCCTGACCTACATCAACCCCGCCGACGACCCGAGCCGGCCGGCTGCGGGCCGCTGAGCGGGCGTCGGGCGAGCGAGGGAGACAAGGCATGAGCGTGGCGACATCCCGGGCGGTCCTGGTCGAGCCCGGCGGGGGCTTCGAGAAGGTCGGATTCGGCGAGCGGCCCGTGCCCGAGCCGGGGCCCGGCGAGATCACGGTGCGGCTGCGGGCGAGCTCGCTCAACTATCACGACTACGCCGTCGTCAGCGGCATGTGGGGGCCGAGCGAGCCGCGCGTGCCGATGTCGGACGGCGCGGGCGAGGTGGCGGCGGTCGGCCCCGGCGTGACCGAGTTCGCCGTGGGCGACCGCGTCGTCAGCACCTTCTTCCCGACCTGGCTCGACGGCATCCCGCAGGTCGAGGGCTTCGCCACGGTGCCCGGCGACGGGGTGGACGGCTACGCCCGCGAGCGCGTCACCGCCCCGGCCACCGCCTTCACCTGCGCCCCGAAGGGCTGGGACCATGCGGAGGCCGCGACCCTGACCACGGCGGCGCTCACCGCGTGGCGCGCCCTGCACGACGATGCCGGCCTCAAGTCCGGCGACGTGGTGCTGGTGCAGGGCACGGGCGGCGTGTCGCTGTTCGCCCTGCAATTCGCCAAGGCCGCCGGCGCCACGGTGATCGCGACCTCGTCGAGCGACGAGAAGCTCGAGCGCCTGCGCGCGCTCGGCGCCGACCACGTCCTCAACTACCGCGCGGACGCGGCATGGGGCGCCAGCGCCAAGCGGCTGACGGGCGGGCGCGGCGTCGACCACGTGCTCGATGTCGGCGGCCCGGGCACCCTGGAACAGGCGATGGAGGCGGTGCGGGTCGGCGGCCACGTCTCGGTGATCGGCATCCTCACGGGCGTCGCGGGCCCCCTGCCGCTCGTGCCGGCCCTCGTCCGGCAGATCCGCCTCCAGGGCGTGCTGGTCGGCAGCCGCCGCCAGCAGACCGACATGATCCGGGCCATCGACGCGAACGGGCTGCGCCCGGTCGTGGACAGCCGCTATCCCCTGGACAGGCTCGTCGACGCCTTCCGCCACCAGGAGAGCAACCGGCATTTCGGCAAGATCTGCATCGAGATCTGACCTCACCTGAGCGCTCCCGTGATCCAGGGATCACGGGAGACGGCCTAGCCGGCGGCCGGTGCCGCGGGCGGGTGCGTCGCGCCGGGCTCGTCGCGGGCGCCGACGAACCGGCCGAGGAGCCGGCCGAGGAGGCGCGAGAGGCTGTCCATCAGCAGGAACACCGCCGGCACGAAGACCAGGGAGAGCAGCGTCGAGACGATGAGCCCCGCGATCACCGCGACCGCCATCGGCGCCCGGAACTCGCCACCGACGCCGAGCGCCATCGCGGAGGGCACCATGCCGGCGCCCATGGCGATCGTCGTCATCACGATCGGCCGGGCACGCTTGCGGCCGGCATCGACGATGGCGGTGACCGGGTCGACGCCCCGGGCCATCTCCTCGACGGCGAAGTCGACGAGCATGATCGCGTTCTTGGTCACGAGCCCCATCAGCATCAGGATGCCGATGACGACGGGCATCGAGATCGGCATGTTGAGGAGGAGCAGGCCGAGGATCGCGCCGCCGATCGAGAGCGGCAGCGAGAACAGGATGGTGAGCGGCTGCAGGAACGAGCCGAACAGCAGCACCAGCACGGCGTAGACCATCATGATGCCGGCGCCCATCGCCATCAGGAAGCCGGAGAAGACCTCGCCCATGATCTCGGCGTCGCCCGTCTGGCGGATGGTGACGCCCGGCGGCAGGCTCTTCGCGGTCGGGGTGGCGAGCGCCTGGGCGATCAGCGAGCCGAGCGCGTCCGAGCCCTCCATGTTGGCCTCGACCGCGACGCGCACGGCGCGGTCGTAGCGGTCGATCGCACCCGGTCCCTTGTCGAGCTCGATCTCGGCCACGGCCGCGAGCGGCACCGCCGTCCCGTTCTTGGCCGGCACCTTCAGGTTCTCCAGCCGCGAGACGGCGCCGCGGGCGCTCTCGGGGAGCTGCACCCGGATCGGCACCTGACGGTCCTTGGCGTTGAACTTCGGCAGGTTGAGGCCGATGTCGCCGATCGTGCCGACGCGCACCGTCTCGGCGATGGCGTCGGTCGTCACGCCGAGATCGGCCGCCGCGCCCTCCTTCGGGCGGATGCGCACCTCGGTCCGGTCGAGCGGGGCCGTCGACATCACGGCCACGAGATGTGGGATCGCCGCCATGTCGCGCTGCAGCCGCGCCGCGACCTCTTTGACCTCCGCGGCGTCGGGCCCGCTCACCACGAGGGCGAGGTCGCGCTGCCCGCTGTCGCGCAGGGTCCAGGAGCGGATGTCGGGCTCCTCGGCGAGGAGGGCCGCGATCTCGGTCTCGATCGCCGCCTGCTTCTTCCGGCGCGCGTTCTTCGGCACGAGGTTCACGGTCAGGGTCGCGAGCCGGGTCTCCTTCTTGCCGCCGGCTTGGCGCCCGCCATCGACGAAGACCGAGGTCACCTCGGGCAGCGCGCGGATGCGGGCGACCACGCGGTCGGACACCGCGACGGTGTCGGCGAGCTTCGCGCCCGGCGCCAGCTCGACCATGAACAGGGTGCGCGCATTGTCCTGCTTCGGCAGGAAGCCGGAGGGCAGCAGCGCCGTCGAGGCGAGCGAGGCGGCAAACAGCGCGAGGCCGACGATCAGCGTGACGATCCGGTGGCGCACCGACCAGCCGACGAGGCGGCCGTAGGCGCGCATCACGACGCCTTCGCGCTCCTCTTCATGGCGGTGGCCGCGCAGGAAATAGGCGGCGAGCATGGGCGTGATCAGGCGCGCGACGAGGAGCGACATGAACACCGAGACCGCGATGGTCAGCCCGAACTGGATGAAGTAGCGGCCCGCGATGCCGCTCATGAAGGAGACGGGCGCGAACACGGCGATCAGGGTCGCGGTGATCGCGATGACGGCGAGCCCGATCTCGTCCGCGCCCTCGATCGCGGCGCGGTAGGGCGATTTGCCGAGCCGGATGTGGCGGACGATGTTCTCGATCTCGACGATGGCGTCGTCGACGAGGATGCCCGTCACCAGGGTGATGGCGAGCAGGCTGATGCCGTTGAGCGTGAAGCCGAGCGCGTCCATCGCCCAGAAGGTCGGAAAGACCGAGAGCGGCAGCGCCAGAGCGGCGATCAGCGTCGCCCGCCAGTCGCGCAGGAACAGCAGCACCACCACGACGGCGAGCGCCGCACCCTCGATGAGGGTGTGCATGGCCGAATCGTAGCTGCCGATCGTCGCCGAGACCGAGGAATCGATGGTCTCGAAGGCGATGTCGGGGTGGCTCAGGCGGAACTCGGCGATGCGCTTCTCGACGCCCGCCGCGACCTCGGCGTCGCTCGCGCCCGAGCCCCGCGAGACCGCGAAGGCGACCACCGGCTCTCCGTTGAAGCGGGCGAAGGTGCGGGGCTCCTCGATCCCGTCCTCGATCGTGGCGAGGTCGTCGAGGCGGACCTTGCGGCCGCCGGGCAGCACGATCGAGGTGGCCTTGAGGTCGCGCACGCTCCGCGAGGCGGCGAGCGTCCGGATCGACTGCTCGCGCCCGCCCACCTCGCCGCGCCCGCCCGCCATGTCGGCGGAGGTCAGGCGCAATTGCCGGTTCACGTCCGCGGCCGTGATGCCGAGCGCGAGCAGGCGGTCCGGCTGGAGGGTGACCCGCACCTCGCGGGCGACGCCGCCGACGCGCTCGACGCCGCCGACGCCCTTCACGCCCTGCAGGGTCCGGGCGACATTGTCCTCGACGAACCACGACAGCTCGGCCGGCGTCATGGCGGGCGCCGTCACCCCGTAGACGAGGATGGGCAGGCCGGCGATCTCGACGCGCTGGATCACGGGCTCGTCGATGGTGCGCGGCAGGTTGATGCGGATCTTGGAGACCGCGTCCTTGACGTCGTTCACGGCGCGGTCGGTGTTCACCTCGAGCCGGAACTCGACCGTCGTCACCGAGGAGCCCTCGGTGATGCTCGACGTGACGTGCTTGACGCCCCGCACGCCCGCGATCGAATCCTCGACCCATTTCGTGACCTGGGTCTGAAGCTCGGAGGGCGCGGCGCCGCCCTGCGTGATCGTGACCGAGACGATCGGCACGTCGACGTTCGGCATCCGCGTGACCGCGAGCCCCCGGAAGCTGACGAGGCCGAGGACGACCAGCACGAGGAACAGGACGAGGGGCGCGATCGGCTTGCGGATCGCCCAGGCGGAGACGTTCAGGCGCATCGGGGCTACCGGCTCGGGGACAGGGGGTTGGTGCGGCCGTCCGCCCCTCAGGGCAGGCTGGCCTCCGCGGTGTCGCGCGGCGCGGGCGTGCCGGCGAGCGCCGCTGCCGGCGCCGCGACGAGGATGGGGCGCACCCGGTCGCCGTCGCGCAGGAAGCTGCCGGCCCGGGCCACCACGCGCTCGCCCTCGGCGAGGCCGGACCGGATCTCGACGTCGTCGTCGTTGGTCAGGCCGGTGCGGACCTCGCGGGCCTCCACCGCATCGCCCGCGACGACGAGGACGCTGCTGCGCTTCGCGCCGCCATAGAGGATCGCGGCCTGGGGCACGGCGACGCCGCGGGTGCGGGCGAGCTCGACGGCGCCGCGGGCGAAGGTGCCGATGCGCAGGCGCGGGTCGGGATCGAGGCGGACGCGGACCTTGCCGAGGCGGGTGGCCTTGTCGACCTCCGGGTAGACCGCGCGGACGCTGCCCGCGACGCGCTCTCCGTCGCCGATCTCGATCCAGGCCGGCTTGCCCTCGCGGAGCAGCGGCAGCTTCGTCTCGATGACCTCGCCCTCGAGCTCGATCTCGCCCCGGGCGATCATCCGGAACAGGGGCTCGGCGGAGGCCGAGGCGGCGAGCCCGACCCGCGCGCTGCGGCGGCTGACGATGCCCGCCTCCGGCGCGCGGATCTCGGTGCGGGCGAGCCGGAGCTGCAGTTCGTCGCGCACGGCGAGCGCCTGGGCGAGCTCCGCCCTGGCGATGACGAGCCCGTTGCGGGCGAAGGCGAGCTTGCCCTCGGCCTGCCGGAGCGAGGCCGTGCGCCCCTCCATCACCGCAGCGGTGGCGTTTCCGGTCTGCAGGAGCTGCCGGGCGCGGTCATGGGCGAGGCGGGCCTCGAGCTCGGCGGCCTCCGCCTGCTCGATGGTGCTCCGGGCCTGGGGCACGGCGGCGGACGCCTTGTCGACCAGGGCGTTCTGCTGGGCGAGCTGCCGGTCGATCAGGTCGCGCGAGAGGCGCGCCAGCACCTGCCCGCGCTCGACGCGGGCCCCCTCCTCCACCAGCACCTCGGTGACGCGGTAGCCCTCGATCTCGGGCGTGATCAGGATCTCGTCCCGGGGAACCAGGGTGCCAGTGACGACGACCGTTTCCACGATCTCGCGGCGGGCCGCCTCGACCACGCTGATCGCGGGCGCCGGGCGCGGCTGGGCGGGACTCTGGGCGGTCGGCCGGGCGGTCTCGGCGAGGACGGGGCATGCGGACAGGCCGAGCGCGAGAAGCGCGGGCCCGGCGTGCCGGAGAATCGGTTTCATCGGTCTGTCTCGTTCCCGTGAGCGGCCGGCAGGCGGCCTTCGAGGCCGGCCTCGATCAGCCCGAGGAGGTGGGCGACGGACGGGGCCGGGTCGTAATCCGGCAGGATCGCCCGCTCGATGATGATGCCCTTCATGAGCGGCCCCATCGCCCCGTAGAGGGCGACCGGGTCGCAGGCCGGCGAGACGGCGAGCGCGGCCAGCGTCTGCGTGAACCAGAGCCGGGCCTCTTCCTCGCTCCGGACGACCATGGCGGCGATGTCGGGATTGCGGTTGGCCTCGGACCAGATCTCGACGCGCAGCACCGCGGTCTCGCGGGTGATCGCCAGGAAGTAGCGCTCGATGATGCCGAGGAGCGCGCCGCGCCGGTCGCCCTCCCGCTCCAGCCGCTCGACGAGGGCGCCTCCGCGCGCCCGCTCCCGGTCGGCGAGGCCGAGCACGACCGCCTCCTTCGACTCGAAGTAGCGGTAGATGTTGCCGGGGCTCATGCCCGCCTCGCGGGCGAGGTCCTGCATCGTGCTGCGATGGAAGCCGTTGCGCACGAAACAGGCCTCGGCCGCATCGAGGATGTGCTCGCGCCGGGCCGCCTGCCCGCCGCGCGCGTCGAGGACGGCGCCGGCCGCCGCGCTCACGACAGCCCCCCGAGCCCGCGGGCGGTCGCGGCGCCCGGCGTCGCGTCCGAGACCGGCAGGGCGCCGCAGGATTGGGATTGCGCCGCGAGCCCGGCGCAGAGCCGCGCCTGCCATCCCCGCGGCCCGGCGCCCGTCCAGCCGATCAGGGCCAGCCAGCCGACGAGCAGGATCGCGACGAGGAGGAGGTTCGCCGGCGAGGAGGCGGCGCGCAGCTGCGCGAGAGCGCGCCCCGCGAGCGGCGCGGGATCCGGCCGGCGACGGCGATCATGGCGAAGGGTCGGGACGGCGCTGATCATGCGGGCTCCTGTCTCCCAGAAGGAGTAATGAACGTTCATTCTCGCGTCAATGAACGTTCATTCTCATCTGGATCGACCTCCTCCGCCGGGTGCCCCACGGCACATCGGACGGCCGGCCGGCGGGGTGCGGAGGCGGGCGGCGGCCATGATCGCGATCAACGTCGCGGGGGGTCGGCGCGAGATCGCGCACGTGATCATGGAACACGCGGACAATCCGCGTCCCCGCGTTCACAGGGGTCCGGATCGGTGGACAGAATTGCCCGACGAAGGCGTGGGACATCGGCGGCCAAGGCGGGTCTCGCCCCGCGTTCTTCTCCAGGATGAACCCACCCCGGTCAAGTCGATTGAGCCGCGAAGTCAATCTTCGTGGAGCCGATCAGCGCGGCGCAGGCATTTGTCCTTCCCATCAGCGCGTTCAGGGAAGGATTTTTGCTGGTCTCCGAGATCGGCGGCGTCCGCGTTCTCCGCCGCGCGGCACATCGAGATGATTCCGTTGGGCGAGGCTTGCCGGCGGATCGGGCGCCATGAGAGGGGGGCGAGATCGTTCTCTAAAAGGAACGCCCTCTCTCCTATCGCGGCCCGAATGCACGCATCGGCTCGCTTCGGTGCCTGCAAGACAACGTAACATCTCCGTTTGCCCCGATCCGGAGATGGATCCTCTCGCATCCTCTGTTCTTTAAAACGATCGTTTCATTGACCTGCGCGGCGCTTCCGGTCAGCCTTTCCGACACCTCGAACAGGCCAGAGCGGGCGGTTCCGGCCGTCTTGCGGCGGCGGGCGGACGCCGCCGTCACATCTCTCCACCGGCAGCGGAACATCTGCGGAGATCTTGAGTATGAGCAGACCGAGACTTGTCGGCATCAGCGCCAATCTGCAGCGGCCGTCGCGGACACGGGTGCTGGTGGAGGCGATCGCCGGCGCGGCGGCGGCCCAGGCCCCGCTGGAGGTCCGCCTGTTCGACCTCGTCGATGCCGGCCCCGGCCTCGGCTCGGCCTGGACCCGCAGCGCGCTGCCCCTGCCGGCCCGGCGCGTCGTCGAAGCCATCGAGGAAGCGGACGCCCTGGTCGTCGGCTCGCCGGTCTACAAGGGCGGATATACCGGACTTTTCAAGCACTTGTTCGATCTCGTCGAACCGGGCGCCCTCGCCAACAAGCCCGTCGCCATCGCCGCGACCGGCGGCGGCGCGCGCCACGCCCTCGTCGTCGAGCACGCCTTCCGCCCCCTGTTCGGCTTCTTCAACGCCCTCCAGCTCCCGACCGCCGTCTACGGGTCCAACGCCGATTTCACCGACTACGCCCTCACCGATGCCGGCGTCCGCGCGCGCGTCCAGGACGCCGCCGGCCAGCTCGCCGCCCTCTTGACCCGCGGGCTCCTGCCCGGGATCCGGCCCGAGGACGCGTCGGCCGGGTCCCCCGTCGCGGCGGCCAGCCGATGATCGACCGCCGCCGCCTCCTCGCCGCGGGTCTCGCGGCCGCGCTCCCCGCAGCCTCGCGGCCCGCCCGGGCGGCGGAGGAATTCCGGATCGGCTACCAGAAGAACGGCATCCTCGTCGTCGCCCGCCAGCAGGGCGTCATCGAGGAGCGCCTCGCGCGCCTCGGCCACGGCGTCCGCTGGGTCGAGTTCTCCTTCGGGCCGCCGCTCCTGGAGGCGCTCGGCCTCGGCAGCATCGATTTCGGGCAGACGGGCGATGCGCCGCCGATCTTCGCGCAGGCGGCCGGGGCCGACCTCGTCTACGCGGCCGCGCAGGAGGCCGGAGGGTCCGGCGCCGGCATCCTCCTGCCTGCCGGCTCGAAGATCGAGCGGCTGCAGGATCTCAAGGGGCGCCGCGTCGCCTTCGCCAAGGGATCCAGCGCCCACAACCTGACCCTGGCGGCCCTCGAGAAGGCCGGCCTCGCCTACGCCGACATCGAGCCCGTGACGCTCGCCCCCGCCGACGCGTCCGCCGCCTTCGCCCGCGGCAGCATCGACGCCTGGACGATCTGGGACCCGTATTTCGCCATCGCCGAGGCCCAGCCGGGCGCGCGCGTCCTCGCGCGCAGCACCGACATCGCGCGGCCGAACAACTACTTCCTGGCCAACCGCCGCTTCGCCGAAAGGCGGAGCGCCGTGCTGGCCGAGGCCATCGACGCCCTCTCGGGCGTGGCCCGCTGGTGCGAGGCCAACCGCGGCGAGGTCGCGGCGATCCTGTCGAAGGGCACCGGCGTGCCGCTGGCCGCGACCCGCAGGGCCGTCGACCGCACCGACTACGTGATCGGCCCGATGAGCCCGGCAGCCGCCGCCGAGCAGCAGCGCATCGCCGACCGCTTCCACGCCGCCGGCCTGATCCCGCGGCCGATCCGCGTCGCCGACGCGGTCTGGCACCTCCCGAACCGCAATGGCTGAGGCCCGAGAGCCGAGACGATCCCGATGACCGACCCCTCCCGCCCACGCGCCGCCGCGGCGCCCCCCCTCTCGGCGCCGAGCCGCCGCTCCGTCCTCGCGGGCGCCCTCGGGGCCGCGGCCCTCGCGGCGGGCCGCCCGGTCCGCGCGGCCGAGCCCGGCCTCCTGCGGGTCGGCTACCAGAAATACGGAACCCTCGTCCTCCTGAAGGGCAAGGGCCTGCTGGAGCAGCGACTGAAGCCGCTCGGCTACCGCGTGACCTGGGCGGAGTTCCCCTCCGGCCCGCCGCTCCTCGAAGCCCTGAACGCGGGCGCCATCGATCTCGGCTCGGCCGGCGAGGCACCGCCCATCTTCGCGCAGGCCGCGAGCGCGGATCTGCGCTACGTCGCCAACGAGCCGCCCGCGCCGCTCGGCGAGGCGATCCTCGTGCCCCGCGACAGCACCGTGCGCACGGTAGCGGATCTGCGCGGCCGCACGATCGCCCTCAACAAGGGCTCGAACGTGCACTACCTGCTCGTGCGGGCGCTGGCCGAGGCCGGGGTGCCCTACGAGGCGGTCAACCTCGCCTGGCTGAGCCCGGCCGATGCTGGGGCCGCCTTCGCCCGCGGCTCCGTCGATGCCTGGGTGATCTGGGATCCCTACCTCGCCTCGGCCGAGCGCAGCACCGGGGCGCGCACGCTTGTCAGCGGCACCGGCCTCGCGCCGAACCGCCAGTTCTACCTCTCGAACCGCGGGGCCGTGGAGACGCACCGGGCCGCGATCGAGGCCACGATCGGGGCGATCGGCGAGATCGACACCTGGGCGAAGGCCAATACGGAGACGGTCGCCGCCGAGCTCGCACCCTCGGTCGGGATTCCCGCGCCGGTCCTGACGGTCGCTCTGGGGCGGCTTTCCTACGGTGTCAGGCCGATCGATGCCGAGACCATCGCGGACCAGCAGCGTGTCGCCGACGCCTTCCACGCCCTCGGGCTGCTGCCGAAGCCGCTCCGGGTCGCCGACGCGGTCTGGACGCCGGCACGCAACGGATGAGCGCGATGACCGAGAGACTCGACACGCTGACGTCCCGCACCGTCGCGCGCCTCACACCCTGGCTGCTGCCGGCACTGATCCTCGGCGGCTGGCAGGCGGCGGTCTCCTTCGGGCTCGTCTCGAACCGCTTCATGCCGGCCCCGCTCGACGTGGCGCGCGCAGGGATCGAGGCGGCGCGCTCGGGCGAGCTCTGGACCAACCTCGGCGTCAGCACCCTGCGGGCGCTGGCGGGCTTCGCCATCGGCGGCGGCATCGGCTTCGCGCTGGGCCTCGCCAACGGCCTGTCGCCGCGCTCCGAGCGGCTCACCGACACCAGCGTGCAGATGGTGCGCAACATCCCGCACCTCTCGCTGATCCCCCTCGTGATCCTCTGGTTCGGCATCGGCGAGGAGGCCAAGCTCTTCCTCGTCGCCCTCGGCGTGTTCTTCCCGATCTACGCCAACACGCTCCACGGCATCCGCTCGGTCGACCCGACGCTCGTCGAGATGGGCCGCGTCTACGGCATGACGAACAGCGAGCTGTTCCGCCGCGTCGTGCTGCCCGGCGCGCTGCCCTCGATCTTCGTGGGCCTGCGCTACGGCCTCGGCATCATGTGGCTGACGCTCATCGTCGCCGAGACGATCTCCGCCTCCTCCGGCCTCGGCTACATGGCGATGCAGGCGCGCGAGTTCATGCTCGTCGACGTCGTGGTCCTGGCGATCCTGATTTACGCGGCCTTGGGCAAGCTCGCCGACGCGCTGACACGGGGGCTGGAGCGCGTCTGCCTCGCCTGGAACCCCGCCTACCGGACGGTCTGATCCCATGCTGCTCGATCTCACCCGCCCCGAGACCGCGACGCGACGCGTCGAAGCCGTGCCGCCGACGGCCGGCCCGCCGCCGGCCGCCGCCGACCGCGGCATCGCCGTGACCGTGCAGGGGCTCGCCAAGCGGTTCGGGGAGGCCTCGGTCCTCGAAGGGCTCGATCTCTACCTGCCGGCCGGCGGCTTCACGGCCGTGGTGGGACGCTCGGGCTGCGGCAAGAGCACCCTGCTGCGCCTGATCCTCGGGCTGGAGACGCCGAGCGCCGGCCGCATCCGGCTGGACGATGCGGAGGCGGCCCGGCGCCGCGCCAGCCCGCGCCGGATCATGTTCCAGGAGCCGCGGCTGCTGCCCTGGGCGCGCGTGCTCGACAACGTCGCGGTCGGCCTGACCGGCCAGGGCACGCGGGCGGAGCGCCGAGCCCGGGCGGCGGCCGCGCTGGAGGAGGTCGGCCTCTCCGACAAGGCCGGCGCGTGGCCAGCGACGCTGTCGGGCGGCCAGCGCCAGCGCGTGGCGCTGGCCCGCGCGCTCGTCAGCCGGCCCGGTCTCATGGCCCTCGACGAGCCCCTCGGGGCGCTCGACGCCCTCACCCGGATCGGGATGCAGGATCTCATCGAGCGGATCTGGCAGGCGCAGCGGTTCACGGCCCTCCTCGTGACTCACGACGTCGGGGAGGCGGTGGCACTCGCGGATCGCATCCTCGTCCTCGATGCGGGGCGCGTGGCCCTCGACCTCAAGGTCGACGTGCCCCGTCCCCGCCGCCGCGGCGACCCGCGCCTCGCGGCGCTGGAAGGCCGCATCCTCGAATACCTGCTCGGCGGGAAGGCCGCCTGAGCGCAACCGACAAGGACCTGACCCCATGACCCAGCCGAATGACGGGCGCGCCGACGTCCTCTGGTTCCTGCCGACCCATGGCGACGGGCGCTATCTCGGCGCCGCCGAGGGCGCGCGGTCCGTCACCCTGCCCTACCTCCGCCAGATCGCGCAGGCCGCGGACGATCTCGGCTATTACGGCGTGCTGCTGCCGACGGGCCGCTCCTGCGAGGATTCCTGGGTCGTCGCCTCGGCGCTCGCGCCCCTGACCGAGCGGCTGCGCTTCCTCGTCGCCGTGCGGCCCGGCCTGCAGGAGCCCTCCGTCGCCGCGCGCATGGCCGCGACCCTCGACCGGCTCTCGAACGGCCGCCTCCTCATCAACGTCGTGACGGGCGGCGATCCGGTCGAGCTTCGCGGCGACGGCGTCTTCCTCGAGCACGACGAGCGCTACGTCGTCACGGACGAGTTCCTGACGATCTGGCGCGGGCTGCTCGCCGGCGAGACCGTCAGCTTCGAGGGCAAGCACCTGCGCTGCGAGGCGGGCCGGGTCATCTTCCCGCCCGTCCAGGCGCCCTATCCGCCGCTCTATTTCGGCGGCTCGTCGCCCGCCGGCATCGAGGTCGCGGCCGACCATTGCGACGTCTACCTCACCTGGGGCGAACCGCCGGCGGGTGTCGCCGAGAAGATCGCCCGCGCGCGCGAGGCGGCGGAGCGGCGCGGCAAGACCTTCTCCTACGGCATCCGCCTGCACGTCATCGTGCGCGAAACGGAGAGCGAGGCCTGGGCCGAGGCCGAGCGGCTGATCTCGCGGCTCGACGACGCCACGATCGCCCGGGCGCAGGAGACGCTGAAGCGCCAGGATTCGGTCGGCCAGAGCCGGATGATGGCGCTGCACGGCGGCGACCGCAGCCGGCTCGTCGTCTCGCCGAACCTCTGGGCCGGCGTCGGGCTCGTGCGCGGCGGCGCCGGGACCGCCCTCGTCGGATCGGCCGATCAAGTCGCGGACCGGATGAAGGAGTACATCGACCTCGGCATCGACCGCTTCATCCTCTCGGGCTACCCGCACCTGGAGGAGACGTACCGCTTCGCCGAGCTCGTCTTCCCGAAGCTTCCCCTGAGGGCGACGACCGGGAAGGCCCCGACGGATGCCCGCAACGACGGGCCGTTCGGCGAGGTCATCGCCAACGACATCGTCCCGAGCCGCCGCATCGCCGCGCACTGAGGCTCGTCGGCCGAGGTCCGGCCGTCACCGCGCCGACCTAGCGTCTCGGTGCCCGCGGGCGCCGAGGGCGCGTGGCCGGCCTCTTGGAGCCGGGTCCGGCTTCGGGCGGCCCCTCCTCCTCCCCCTCGGCCCCGCCCTCGGCCGGGCGAGCGGCCGGCCGAGGCGCAGGCTTGGGCACGGGACGGAAGCGGGGCGCAGGCGCGGACGGCTCCCGAGGCGTCTCCGCCATGGCGAGGAGCGGCGCGGGCTCGGGCTCGCGTTTCGGGCGGCCGCGCGGCTTCTTCTCCGCCTCGGGCTTCGGGTCGAAGGCGTGGGCCAGCACCTTCTTCATCAGGCCCGGCAGCGGCTCCTCGCCGAGGTCGCGGCGAGGCGTGAAGCGCATGCCCTCCGGGACCCGCGTGTCGAGGCCGACGCGGGCGTGGAACACGGTCAGTTCCAGGGGAAAATGCGTGAAGCCGTGGCGCACGAGGCCGGGCAGCCGCCGCCAGCGCGCATCGAGCGGCGCGTCGAGGAGGGCGCGGGCCGGATCGTAATCCATCTCCCAAGGGCTCATCGGCGGCTCGGCCATCGCGCCGAGCAGCCCCTCCGGCGGGCGCGTGCGCAGGAGGATCGCGTCGTCGCCGCTGCGCACGGCGACGAAGGCCGCGCCCCGCCGCAGCGCGCCCTTCGCCACCTTGAGCTTGCGCGGAAATGTCTCCTGCAGCCCGAGGTCCCGGGCGCGGCAGGGGGCCATCCAGGGGCAGAGGGCGCAGGCCGGGCGCTTCGGCGTGCAGATCGTGGCGCCGAGATCCATCACCGCCTGCGCGAAATTCCCGGGGCGCTCGGCCGGGACCAGCGCCTGCGTCAGGCGGCGGATCTCGGCACGGCTGCCGGGCAGAGGCGCCTCGATCGCGAAGAGGCGCGTCACCACGCGCTCGACATTGCCGTCGACGGCCGCCTCGGGCCGCTCGAAGGCGATCGCCGCGATGGCGCCCGCCGTGTAGGCGCCGATGCCGGGCAGCCGGCGCAGGCCCTCGGCCGTGTCGGGGAAGCGGCCGGCCGCCGCCACCGCCCTCGCGCAGGCATGCAGGTTGCGGGCGCGCGAGTAGTAGCCGAGTCCCGCCCAGGCCGACATCACGGCCTCTTCCGGCGCCCCCGCCAGGGCCTCGACCGTGGGAAAGCGGTCGAGGAACCGTTGGAAATACGGCCGCACGGCCGCGATCGTGGTCTGCTGCAGCATGACCTCGGAGAGCCAGACGCGGTACGGGTCCGGCTGTTCGCCGGGCAGCGCCCGCCACGGCAGGACGCGCCGGTGCCGGTCGTACCAGCACAGAAGGTCGGCGGCCCGAGGCGGGTCGGTCTGGAATCCAGGCTTTGCCATGCGCGGCGCTGCATAACCGGCTGGTCCGGGCTCTCCAAGGGGTGGGCGCGGGCAACAGGGCGTGATCTGGACCTCGCCCGAACCCCGTGCTAGCCCAGCTTGACCATTACAGACGAGCCGGCCTCATGGCACTGACGACCCAGGACCGAATTCTGATCGAGACCCGGGTCTCGAACGACGGGCCCAGTGTCGGCGTGGCCTACATCCTGTGGTTCTGCCTCGGCGCCTTCTCGGCGCACCGGTTCTATCTGGGCCGAACCGGCACCGCCATCCTGCAGATCCTGTGCAACCTCGTGCTGATCGGCTTTATCTGGGTCCTGATCGACGTCTTCCTGATTCCGGGCCTGGTTCGTGCCCGCCAGGACCAGATCCGTGATTGCCTGACGCAGCAGGCCCTGACGATCGGCACCGTCTGAGCGCGGCAGGTTTCCCGAAACCGTCCTCGCGCTACACTGCGCCGGAACAAGGGTCTCGTCCGGGCAGTGTCTCTCCGCATGGCGCGCGTCAAACCGCTGGCCGAACTCATCCAGTCCTGCGTGGGCCCTGCCTTCGCGGCCCAGGGCTTCGCGTCGACGGACATCCTCGCGGCGTGGCCCGACATCGTCGGCCCGCGCCTCGCCCGCTTCTGCCAGCCCTCGAAGCTCGAATGGCCGCGCCGACGCCGCAAGGACGAGGACGGCCGCCCGGAGCCGGGCACCCTGGTGGTGCGCGTCGAGGGCGTCTTCGCCCTGGAATTGCAGCATCTCGCGCCCGTGGTGATCGAGCGGATCAACGCGCATTACGGCTGGGCCTGCATCGGCCGCATCGTGATGAAGCAGGGCCGGGTCGGAGCGGCGCAACGCCGCGTCGAGCCGCCACGCATCGATCCCGTGCGGCGGGGCGAGGTCGCGCTCGCCGTCTCGAAGATCGGCGACGACGCCCTGCGGGACGCCCTCGACCGCCTGGGCACGGCGGTGGTGGCGTCCGGGCCGAAGCGCTGAGAGGCAGCCCTGGGCGACGGCACGGCGCCTTGCCACGCCGGCGCCGAGATTCTACCGCAACCGTCTCAGGTGCACGTTCCCTACCGGAGCCCGTCACGACATGATCACCCGGCGCGACGCCCTCAAAGCCACCGGATTCGCGCTCGGCGCGGCCGTCCTCCTGCCGAAGCTCACGCTGTCGGCGCTCGCGCAGAGCGAGAACGTCGCCGCGCTGATGCAGCCCGGCCCCCTCGGCGACGTCTGGCTCGGGCCGAAGGATGCCAAGGTCACGATCATCGAGTACGCCTCGATGACCTGCTCGCATTGCGCGGCCTTCCATCGCCAGACCTGGCCGGCGCTCAAGGAGCGCTACATCGACACCGGGAAGGTGCGTTTCACGCTCCGCGAATTCCCCCTCGACCCGCTCGCGACCGCCGCCTTCATGCTGGCGCGCTGCGACGGCGACGCGAAGTATTATCCGATCACCGATCTGCTCTTCGATCAGCAGGCGAACTGGGCCTTCGTCCAGAAGCCGCAATCGCCCGTCGATGCCCTGGAGAGCCTCCTGCGCCAAGCCGGCATCAACAAGGAGAAGTTCGAGGCCTGCCTCAAGGACCAGAAGCTCTACGCAGGCATCAACGCCGTGAAGCAGCGCGGGCTCGACACGTTCAAGGTCGATTCGACCCCGACCTTCTTCATCAACGGCGAGCGCTACAAGGGCGAGATGACCCTCGACGGCATGGAGAAGGTCATCAAGCCGATCCTCGGCGCATGACCCGTTCGGGGCGGCTCGCGGAGTGCCGGGCCGCCCTCCGGAACATGTGAGAAGAACGTTTCGCCGATTGCGCTCCGAAACGGCAATTCTGCAGAGCGTGCAATAACTTAGATTGTATTCAGCTCGCCTTGACACCCAAGGAGGGCGAAACTATGGTGCGCCGCGCTTGAAGGGGGCGTTCCAGCCGGTTCCTCTCGCCTCTCGCTGATGTTGTGAGTATCGCCGTGAGCGGCAACGACGCGAAGCACGAGGGGGACAACGGCCGGGCAGCGACACCGGACAGCGATCTCTCCGCGAGGCTCAGACGTCTCGAGACGCAGATTGAACGGAAGCGGCCCTCGGCCACTCCCGGGCCTTCGTCGCGTTCCGGGTCTGCCGGGCCGTCCCCCCTCGGGCAGGCGATGCGACTCTCCACGGAGTTCGTCGCCGGCGTGATCGCGGGGGGGATCCTCGGCTGGATCTTCGATCATCTACTGGGGACTAAACCCTGGGGCCTGATCGTGTTCCTGATGCTGGGTTTCGTCACGGGCGTCTACAACGTGATGCGCGCGTCCGGCTTCGGCGGGCAGCGCTCCGGACCGGACGATCGTCGGGGATCTTGAGAGACGACAGGCTTCGCGGGACGGCCCGGGGCGGAATCCCGGGGCGCCCGGCTGACAACAAGGGACGGAAGCGGGCATGGCGGTCAGTGTAGACCCGATCCACCAGTTCGAGCTGAAGCCGCTCGTGTCGCTGGGGCACATCGGCAATCAGGAGCTCGCCTTCACGCAGTCGGCGCTGTACATGTTCGCCGCCGTCGGCGTCATCGCGCTGATCACGATCGTAGCCACCTCCAGCCGCTCGGTCGTGCCGAGCCGGATGCAGTCGCTGGCCGAGATCTTCTACGAGTTCATCGCCGACACGCTCCACCAGGCGACCGGCGACGAGGGCAAGCGCTTCCTGCCGCTCGTCTTCTCCCTCTTCATGTTCGTGCTGGTGCTCAACCTGTTCGGGATGATCCCCTACGCCTTCGCGGTCACGAGCCATCTCATCATCACCTTCGGCCTCGCGGCCCTCGTGATCGGCGTCGTCATCGGCTACGGCGTGATGAAGCACGGCTCGCACTTCTTCGGCCTGTTCGTGCCGTCGGGCGTGCCGAAGCCGCTCCTCGCGATCCTCGTGCCGATCGAGATTATCTCCTTCGTGTCGCGGCCGATCAGCCTCTCCGTCCGTCTCTTCGCGAACGTCCTGGCCGGCCATATCGCGATGAAGATCTTCGCGTTCTTCGTGGCGGCGCTGCTTTCCGCAGGCGCCTGGAGCGTGCTATCGCCCCTGCCGCTCGCGCTGACGATCGCGCTCACGGCCCTCGAGTTCCTGGTGGCCGCGCTGCAGGCCTACGTCTTCGCGACGTTGACGGCGATCTACCTCAACGACGCCCTTCACCCCGGCCACTGACGGTCGGCTCCACCCGCCGAAAACGATCACTCGTTCTTCCAACACCTCAGGAGTTACTCATGGATCCCGTCGCTGCGAAGTACATCGGCGCCGGCCTCGCCTGCCTCGGCATGGCAGGTGCGGGCATCGGCCTCGGCAACCTGTTCGGTCAGTTCCTCGCCGGCGCCCTTCGCAACCCCTCCGCGGCCGACGGCCAGCGCGCCACCCTGCTCCTGGGCTTCGCCCTCACCGAGGCGCTCGGCATCTTCTCGCTGCTGATCGCGCTCCTGCTGCTCTTCGCCGTCTGAGATCGGCGGACCCGCTGCCTCCGCGGCACTGGCCGCGGAGAGCCGCTCGACAGGGGTGAGCGCTCCGAATGTGCGGGGCGCTCGTTTTTCATCAGCCAACGGACGAGGCCATGGCGCAGCCCAACGCACTCACCACCCCCCCGCCTGGCTCCGACACGCATGTGGGCGCGCATAGCGAGCAGCCCGCGCCGCACGGGGGTGCCTTTCCGCCCTTCGAGAGCCACACCTTCCTCTCGCAGCTGATCTGGCTCGCCCTCGCCTTCGGGCTCCTCTACTACCTGATGGACAAGGTCGCCCTGCCGCGGATCCAGGCGATCCTGCACGACCGGGCGAACCGGCTCTCCTCCGATCTCGACGAGGCCCAGCGGATGAAGGCCGAGGCCGACGCCGCCGGCGCGGCCTACGAGAAGTCCCTGGCCGACGCACAGGCCAAGGCCCGCGACATCGCCCAGGCGACCCGCAACGCGCTCTCCGCCGAGGCGGAGACGAAGCGCAAGGCCCTCGAGGCCGACCTCAACCAGAAGCTCGCCGCGTCCGAGGCGACCATCCGCCAGCGTACCGGCGAGGCGATGGGCAACGTCCGCGAGATCGCGGGCGAGACGGCCTCGGCCATCGTCGAGCGCCTGACCGGACAGGCCCCGGATTCGGCCAGCATCGACCGGGCGCTCGACCGCGCCGCAACCGCGCACTGAGACGGGAACGACACCGATGCTGATGACAGCGGAATTCTGGGTCGCCGTCGCCTTCGTCGTCTTCCTGGCGATCGTCTGGAAGGTCGGCGGCTTCGGCATGATGACCAAGGGTCTCGACGGACGCGCCAAGCGCGTCCGCTCCGAGCTCGACGAGGCGCGCCGCCTGCGCGAGGAGGCCGCCGCGGTCCTGGCGGATTACAAGCGCCGCCGCACCGAGGCCGAGCGCGAGGCCGAGGCGATCGTCGCCTCCGCCCGCGAGGAGGCCGAGCGCATCGCCGAGGAGGGTCACACCCGCCTCAACGACTTCGTCGCCCGCCGCACCAAGGCCGCCGAGACCAAGATCGCCCAGGCGGAGGCCCAGGCCGCCGCCCAGGTCAGGGCTGCGGCAGCCGATGCCGCCGTCCGGGTCTCGGAGACGATCCTGCGGGAGCGCATGCAGGGCGAGGCCGCCCAGGATCTCGTCCGGCTGAGCCTCGGCGAGGTCCGGAACCGCCTGCGCGCCTGAACCGTGCCGACATCCTTCGAGAAGCCGCCTCCGGGCGGCTTTTTCGTTTCGGAAGCCGGCCCCCTCGAAAGGCAGTCATGCAGCCGATCATCGAGATCGAGAACCTCTCGAAGACCTACGCCTCCGGCCTCGCGGCCCTGAGCGAGGTGAGCCTGACGATCCGGCGGGGCGAGATCTTCGCGCTCCTCGGGCCGAATGGCGCCGGCAAGTCGACGCTCATCAACGTCGTCTGCGGCATCGTCACGCCGACATCCGGCCAAGTGCGGGCGAACGGGCACGACATCCGCGCCGATTACCGGGCGGCGCGCAAAGCGATCGGCCTCGTGCCGCAGGAATTGACGACGGACGCCTTCGAGACTGTCTGGGACACGGTGAGCTTCACCCGCGGCCTGTTCGGCCTGCGCAAGGATCCCGCCCATATCGAGCGCGTGCTGCGCGACCTATCCCTCTGGGAGAAGCGCGACAGCCGCATCATGACGCTGTCGGGCGGGATGAAGCGGCGCGTCCTCATCGCCAAGGCGCTCTCGCACGAGCCGCAGATCCTCTTCCTCGACGAGCCGACCGCGGGCGTCGACGTGGCTCTGCGCCAGGACATGTGGCGGCTCGTGCGGCGCCTGCGCGATCAGGGCGTCACGGTCATCCTGACCACCCACTACATCGAGGAGGCCGAGGAGATGGCCGACCGTGTCGGCGTGATCCGCGGCGGACGCATCATCTTGGTCGAGGAGAAGGCGGAGCTGATGCGCAAGCTCGGCCGCAAGCAGCTTACCCTCCAGCTGCAGGCGCCGCTCGCCACCCTGCCCGAAACGCTGTCGGGCTTCGAGCTCGAACTCGCCGACGGGGGCCAGGAGCTCGTCTACACCTACGACACGCAGGGCGAGCGCACCGGCATCACCGGGCTCCTCACCGCGCTGTCCGCCGCCGGCATCCGCTTCAGCGATCTGCACACCAGCCAGAGCTCGCTGGAGGACATCTTCGTCGACCTCGTGAAGGAGCGCGCATGAACTGGCACGCGATCCGCGCCATCTACGGCTTCGAGATGGCCCGGTTCTGGCGCACCTCGATGCAGAGCATCCTGGCGCCCGTGATCTCGACCTCGCTCTACTTCGTTGTCTTCGGCGCCGCGATCGGCTCGCGCGTCAGCGCGGTCGACGGGGTGCCCTACGGGCTCTTCATCGTGCCCGGCCTGATGATGCTGGCGCTCCTGACGCAGAGCATCTCCAACGCCTCCTTCGGCATCTACTTTCCGCGCTTCGCCGGGACGATCTACGAGATCCTGTCGGCGCCGATCTCGCCGGCGGAGGTGGTGGTGGGCTATGTCGGGGCGGCGGCCTCCAAGTCGATCCTGATCGGGCTCATCATCCTCGCGACCTCGGCCCTGTTCGTGCCGCTGCACATCGAGCACCCGGTTTGGATGGTGGCCTTTCTCCTGTTGACCGCGATCACCTTCAGCCTGTTCGGCTTCGTGATTGGATTGTGGGCGGACGGCTTCGAGAAGCTGCAGCTCGTGCCGCTCCTCATCGTGACGCCGCTCACCTTCCTCGGCGGCAGCTTCTACGCGATCGAGATGCTGCCCCCCTTCTGGCGGGCGGTGAGCCTGTTCAACCCGGTCGTCTACCTGATCAGCGCCTTCCGCTGGGCCTTCTTCGGCAAGGCCGACGTCAGCCTCGGCCTCAGCGTCGCGATGACCTGCCTGTTCCTCGCCCTCTGCCTCGGCCTCGTCACCTACATCTTCCGGACCGGCTATCGGCTGAAGAGCTGATCGGTCAGGGCCGCGCGGCGAGGAAGGCCAGCACGCCGTCCCGGTGGGCCTTGGCACCCACCGCCGTGCTGTGGTCGCGGTCGGGCAATTCCAGCGCCCGGGCGTTCGGCATCAGGGCGGCGAGGCCGGCAGCCGATCCCGCCACGGTGTCGAGGGTGCCGACGGTGACGAGGGCCGGCACCTCGATCTGGGCGATCTCGGCCCGCGACAGGGTCTGGCGCGAGCCCCGCATGCAGGCGGCGAGCGCCCGCAGGTCGCTGCGCGTCTGTTCGGCGAAGGTGCGGAAGGCCTGCGCGGTCGGGTTCGAAGCCGGCGCGCCGGGCGGCGCCTCAAGCGCCTCGGCGATGCCGCCGGGAAGCCCCCTCCCCTCCACGAGATGCATCCCGAGGCCGCCGAACAGGGCCGAGCGGACGCACTCCGCGTGGTCGAGGGCGAGGAAGGCGGTGATGCGGGCCCCCATCGAGTAGCCCATGATGTCGGCCCGCGCGATACCGAGATGGTCGAGGAGGCGCAACGCGTCCCCCGCCATCGCCTCGGAGCTGTAGGCCGCCGGATCGTAGAGCTTCTCGCTCTCCCCGTGGCCGCGGTTGTCGAGGGCGATCACCCGGTAGCCGGCCTGGCTCAGTGTCCTCACCCAGAGGGTGTTGACCCAGTTCACCGCATGGTTCGAGGCGAAGCCGTGGATCAGCAGGACGGGATCGCCTGTTCCCCCGACAGCCGGCACGTCGATGTAGGCGATGGTCACGCCGTCGGAATCGAAGGTCTGCATTGCGTCGCCGCCTCTCGGATCGTCGCCGACCCGCTTAGATCAGCCACGCCGCGCGGCGCAATGCGCCCGCGGCTTGCAGCGTGACGATCCGGCTGGCATCACCATCGCCGATGACGGACACGCAGCCCTACGGAACCTACGCGCCCGCCGGCCTCGTCGCGCGCATCGCCGATCGGACCGGGCGCTTCTCGCCGGACACTTGGCGCGGCCGCCGCCTCGCGCTGGCGCTGCGCCGGCTCGCGATCACGCTGCTGCGGGGCCAGCCCCTCGACGTGGAACGCTTCGGCGCCCGGATGCGGCTCTACCCCTACAACAACAACTGCGAGAAGAAGGTGCTCTTCACCCCGCAGTTCTTCGATCCGAAGGAGCGCGCCCTCCTGAAGGAGCGGCTGCCGCAGAACGGCGTCTTCCTCGACATCGGGGCCAATATCGGCGCCTACGCGCTGTTCGTGGCGGCCTTCGCCGGCCCGCGCGCCCGCATCCTCGCCGTCGAGCCGCAGCCCGACGTGTTCGACCGGCTCACCTACAACATCGCCCAGAACCCGTTCGGCACCGTGAAGGCCATCGCCTGCGCGCTCGCCGACCGGGCGGGCGAGCTGACGCTGTTCATCGACCCACGCAACCGCGGCGAATCGAGCCTCAAGATCGTCGGTACCAACGAGGGCGCGCAGATCAAGGTCCCCGCCATGACGCTCCTCGACCTCGTGCGCGGCGAGGGGATCGAGCGGATCGACGCGGTCAAGCTCGACGTGGAGGGCGCCGAGGATCTGATCCTGGAGCCGTTCCTGCGCGAGGCGCCGCCCGCGCTGCTGCCGAAGCTCCTGATCGTGGAGAACGGCACCGATCGCTGGCAGCTCGACCTGCCGACGCATCTCGAGGGCTACGGCTATCGGGAGATCGCGCGGACCAAGCTCAATCTCGTGTTCGAGCGGGGGTAGCCGGGTCACGTCCTCAGCCCGGCGTGATCACCGGGATCGCGTCGGCGATGGTCACGCCTGCCTCGTCGATCCAGCAGCGATGGACGTGCACCTCGACCCCCGCTTCGCGCGCCGCGCGGAACGCATGGGCGAAGGCGGGGTCGATATCCCGTGCCACGTCGAAGGCGTCGGCCCGCATCTGGACGACGATGACGACGACGGCCCGGCCGCCCGCCCTCACCACCGCGGCGAGCTCCTCCATGTGCCGCGTGCTGCGGGCGGCCTTGCAATCCGGAAACTCCGCGAGGCCCGCGCGGCGCATTAGATGGCAGTTCTTCACCTCGACGTGGCAGGGCGCCAGCCCCTCGCCCGTCGCCAGGAAATCGACGCGGCTGGCCCGTCCGTAGCGGACCTCGGGCCTGAGTGCCCCGTAGCGCGCGAGCACGGGCAATCGCCCCTCGCGGAAGGCTTCGGCCACGAGGGCGTTCGGGCGCATCGTGTTGATGCCGACCCATTGCGGGCCGCCGGGGAGATCGGCCTCGACGAGTTCCCACGAATAGGCGAGCTTGCGGCCGGGCGCGGTGGCCCGGGACAGGAGCACGCGGCTACCGGGTGCGAGAAGCCCGAGCATCGCGCCGGGGTTTGCGCAGTGGGCGGTGATCACCGATCCGTCCGCGAGCGCCATGTCGGCGAGGAAGCGCTTGTAGCGCCGGACGAGGCGTCCCTCGACGAGGACGTGCGGGAATTGCATCGGCGACCTTCAGGCGGACAAGCGCGGCCGGAGATCCCGCATTTCGTCCGCCCTGGCGATGCGACGCAGTCGCGCTAAGTCGGTGGGACCCGCCCTCCCCGCCCCGATCCCGATGACGACCAACGCACACGCCATTACCGCCGCCATCCTCGTCATCGGCGACGAGATCCTGTCCGGACGGACCAAGGACAAGAACATCGGCACCATCGCCGACTACCTCACCGCCATCGGCATCGACCTGCGGGAGGTTCGCGTGGTGCCGGACGAGGCGCCCATGATCGTCGAGGCGGTGAACGCGCTTCGCACCCGCTACACCTACCTCTTCACGACGGGCGGCATCGGGCCGACGCACGACGACATCACGGCCGACTGCGTGGCGGAGGCTTTCGGCGTCGGCATCGACGTCGATCCGCGGGCCCGCGCGATGCTGCTCGAGCGGATCAAGCCCGAGGATCTGAACGCCGCGCGCCTGCGCATGGCCCGCATCCCGGACGGTGCCGATCTGATTCCGAATCCGATCTCGAAGGCGCCGGGATTTCGCATCGGCAACGTCTTCGTCATGGCGGGCGTGCCCGCGATCATGCAGGCCATGCTCGACGAGATCGGGCCGACGCTTCAAACCGGCGCCCGCGTGGTCTCGGAGACGATCGAGGTCGGCAACGTGCCAGAGGGCGCATACGCCTCGGATCTCGCGGCGATCGCCAATGCGCATCCCGAGGTCTCGATCGGCTCCTACCCATCGATGACTCAGGACGGCTTCCTCAACCGGATCGTGGCGCGCGGCAAGGATGCCGCCGCCGTCGCGGCGGCACGCGGCGAGATCGAGGCATTGGTCGCGCGGCTGCGCGCCTGAGTTTCCCAACCGTCGGGCGGGAGCCCTCAATCGGAGCGGTGACCATGACGGAGCGGGACCGGGACGAGGCGATCGCCAAGCACGACGCGATGATCGACGCCGTCAACGAGATCGGCCGCCCGGACGCCTTCGTCCTGCACGAGGTGATCCGGCACGAAGGCGACGAGGAATTGCGCCGGCACGGGCTTGCCCTCTTCCTCTCGGCCGTCGCCGCGGGGCTCAGCATCGCCCTCTCCCTGATCGTCCCCGGCGTCCTCAAGGCGCACCTGCCCTCGGCCGAATGGGCGAAGCTGATCACCACGATGGGCTACGCGGTCGGCTTCCTCGTGGTGGTGCTCGGGCGCCAGCAATTGTTCACGGAGAACACGATCACGCCGATCCTGCCGCTGCTCCACGACCGCTCGATGAAGACCGGTTTCCGGGTCCTTCGCCTGTGGGGGATCGTGCTCGCCGGCAACATCCTCGCCACCGCCGCCATCGCGACGGTGCTGGCGCGCTCGGACGCCTTCGGGCCGGCGGTGACGGCGGCCTTCGCCGAGATCAGCCACCATGCCGTCGCCTTCCCGTTCGGCGCGACCGTGATCAAGGCGATCTTCGCGGGCTGGATCATCGCCCTGATGGTTTGGATCCTGCCGGCGACCGGCGCGGCAGCGCCCTTCGTCATCGTCCTGATGACATGGCTCGTCTCGATGTGCGGGCTCGCCCATGTGGTCGCCGGCTCGGTCGAGGCCTTCTTCCTCGTCGCGACCGGGGCTGCCACCCTCGGCGACTACGCCTTCCGCTTCTTCCTTCCGACGCTCATCGGAAACGTCTTCGGCGGCGTCGCGCTCGTGGCCGTGCTGAATTTCGGGCAGGTCGCGCCCGAGGTCGAGGAGAACCGGGAGGTCGAGGCCGGGCCGGCCGGGCGCTGAGTTCCGTCAGCTCGTCGCCCTGTCCGTGTCGAGGGCGCCTCGGACGTAGCCGCGCGAGATCAGCCGATCCCGGCGCAGAGTCCGCCGCTCGGCCTCGCAGAGGTCGGTCAGGGCATCCCGGATGATCGCCAGCATGGCGGCCTCGGCGTCCCCCCGGGCAGCCGCGAGATAGGCGGCAGCGATGGCCTCGACCGTCGGCGGATGAAGGGAATCTGTGCTCGTTGCCGGGGCCATCGCGTGTCCTGTCTTGCGAACAGAACAAGAACACGCCACGGACGCATCGGTTCGGTCAAGGGTGCGGGCGACGAATCTGAACGGATCCACACGCGCGTGCTCCGGACCGGTTCAGGGGGCGCCTCGGATGATCGCGCCCATACGGCAGCCGCGCGATCCCGCCGGCCCGTTCGGGAGCCAGAATTTCGTGTCGAGTCCGATCCTGATGCGCCTCTGCGGCCTCGCGGCCGTCGCGCTCGCCGGTGCGGCCCACGCCGCCGATTTCGACGGTCCCTACCCACCTCGCGGCGGCGAGGTGGAGTTCGAGCGGGGACCGCCGCCCCCGCCGCCGGAGCCCCGGTTTCATGGCCCGCGCTTCACCGCAGGATCCCGGTTCGAGCCGCCGGTCGACGAGTGCCGGGTCTTCGTGAAGCGCCGCATCGACGCCTACGGCGACGAAGTGGTGCGCCGGGTGAAGGTCTGCGACGAGCGGCCCGGATTCGGCGGCGGCCCGCGCTTCCGCCGCAGCGATTACGATCCTCCGATCCCCCCGGCGCCGATCCCGCATGCCGGCTGGGACGGGCCCCGCTGGTAGGATCGAGGCGGATGTCGGGGGCCTCGATTGTCTCGGATTGAGGGCTCTGTCCGGAACGCGAGTCCGGACAGCCCGGCCCTCGCGCCCGCCCCGCGGCCCCGACGGTCACGCCCGCGCCGGCGCCTTTTTCAGGGCGGCGGCGAAGGCCTTGAGCTGGCGGTTGAGGTCCGCCAGCTCGTTCAACGCGATGGTCTTGTGACCGTCCTTGACCGCGCGCTCGATGTCCTCGACCTGCGAGGCGGCCAGCCGCCTCAGCGCGTCCGCGAGTTGCTCCCGATTCATCGCCGCTCCCCGTCTCGGCTGCCTGTGGCTCTCAGGCCCGTGATAGGGCGCCTATGCTTAACCGCAGGTTTTTCGGGGTGCGCCGGATCGGAAAATCAGGTGCGCCAGGGATGCGCCGGCAGCTCGGTTGCGCCGATCGCGCTGGCGCCGGCCTCGGCCACCGTGTGATCGTTCTCCACCGTCGAGCCGCTGACGCCGATGGCGCCCGACATCACCCCGTCCTTGTCGACGATTGGGATGCCGCCCGGGAAGGTGATGAGACCGTCATTCGAGTGCTCGATGCCGAAGAGCGGACCGCTGGGCTGCGAGAGCTGACCGATCTGTCCGGTCGGCATGCCGAAGAACAGGGCGGTCTTGGCCTTCTTCTGCGAGATGTCGATCGAGCCGACCCAGGCATCGTCCATCCGGTAGAACGCCTTGAGGTTGCCCCCCGAATCGACGACGGCGATGCACATCTGGGTGCCGAGTTCGACGGCCTTGGCGCGCGCCGCTTCGATGGCCTTGTGCGCGTCCTCGATGGTCACGTGCATGGCGGATCTCCTTCGAGCTTGGCCGCGTGGCGCGGCGTTCCTGGGAAAGGCTAGATGTGCCGGCCGGTTCCGTTGTCGGGTCCACGGGCCAGCCATGTCACTGAGGCGTACGCGCCGAGCCAGGAGCCGGCGGCCGCGAACATCACGTAGAGCGCGTTCTGCGTGTAGCTGATCACCGCGAAGGCGGAGAGCAGGTACCAGACCGCGCTCCAGTTCGCGGCGCGGATCCGGTGCCGCGCACCGACGGCGGCGTTGAAGAAGACGTAGGCCGCATCCGTGACGGCCGTCGCGACGACGACGCCGAGCGTGACGAGGGGATCGAGATCCGAGAGCGAGATCCCCGAGAGGGGTGTGGCTGAGGCGGTCATGGGCGGCTCCTGCGCGCCCGACCGGAACGGCCGCGTTCCGCGGGCCCGCCGAGGCTGCCTGTCGAGGCAGGCGAAGCCAAGCCGTCGCGGCCATCGGGCTTCCCGAACCGCGCGAGGGAGCCGATCCCGGGTTTCCCCGGGATCGGAGCGGGTGCCGGCCTACTTCGCGTTCATCGCGTTGGCCTTCTCGATCAGCGCCTCGGCCATGCGGATCGAGGCGATGTCGATGAGGCGGCCGTCCAGCGAGACGGCGCCGCGGCCGGCCTTGGCCGCCTCTTCCATCGCCTCGAGGATGCGGCGGGCCTTGGTGACCTCTGCCTCGGAGGGCGTGAAGACCTCGTTGGCGAGTTCGATCTGGGTCGGGTGGATCGCCCACTTGCCCTCGAAGCCGAGCGCCGCGCAGCGCTTGGCGGCCGAGACGTAGCCGTCCGGATCCGAGAAGTCGCCGAAGGGGCCGTCGATCGGGCGCAGGCCGTAGGCACGGCAGGCCACCAGCATCCGGTTCTGGGCGAAGAGCCAAGGGTCCTGCCAGTGGGTCTGGCGGTTGCCGCCCTCGTCCTTGTCGGTCAGCACGCTGTAATCCTGGTTCACGCCGCCGATCACGGTCGAGCGGGCGCGGGCCGAGGCCGCGTAATCGGCGACGCCGAAGGACATCGCCTCGAGGCGCTTCGACGATTGGGCGATCGCCTCGACGTTCGCCATGCCGAGCGCCGTCTCGATCAGCACCTCGAAGCCGATCTTCTTGTCGCGCTTCTTCGCCTGCTCGATCTGCGTGACGAGCACGTCGATCGCGTACACGTCAGCCGGCACGCCGACCTTGGGGATCAGGATCATGTCCAGGCGGGGACACGCCTCGACGATGTCGACCACGTCCCGGTACATGTAGTGGGTGTCGAGACCATTGATGCGGATCATCATGGTCTTGCTGCCCCAGTCGATCTCGTTGAGCGCCTGGATGATGTTGGTGCGGGCCTTCTCCTTGTCGTCGGGCGCGACCGCGTCCTCGAGATCGAGGAAGATGACGTCGGCCGCGGAATTCGCCGACTTCTCCATGAAGGTCGGGTTCGAGCCGGGAACGGCGAGTTCCGAACGGTGCAGGCGCGGCGTGGCCTGCTGGATCAGGGTGAAGCTCATCGGGGTCCTCCTTGGTGTTCTGGGATTTCCGGCGGGCAGCTAGGGCGCGGCCCGGCCGCGTTTTCAACCTCTCCTCCGGCGCGCCCTGAGACAGGGCGACCGGATCGTTGGCTCATCCGGTGGCGCCGAAGCCCACCGCGATGCAATTGATCGATAGGAGCAGCGCGGACTTCACCGCCTCGCGCTGGTCCTCGTCCTCCTCGCCGCGGAAGCGGCGCAGAAGCTCGACCTGCTCGCGGCTGACCTGGTTGATGGTGGGCAGGCGCTCGTTCAGCCGGTCCCGGAACAGGGGGAAGCGCTCGGCGAGCTCCCGGTCGCCGCTGACGCGGAGCGCCATCTCGCAGGTGAGGCGGTATTCGGCCTCGATCATCCGGAAGATGTTCGTGCGCACGCTCTCGTCCGGAACGAGGCCCGCATAGTCGCGGGCGATCTCCAGATCGACCATCAGCAGCGTCTTCTCGACCTCGTCGAGGATCAGGCGGAACAGGCGCGAATCGCGGAACATCCGCTTGAGCTGCATCTCGCCCTGCGCACCGCGCACCTCCAGAAAGCTCTGAAGCCCGGATCCGACGCCGTACCAGCCCGTGATGACGTGCCGGTTCTGCGACCACGCGAACACCCACGGGATCGCCCGCAGGTCGCTGAGGGAGCGGGCACCGAAGCGCCGCGCCGGACGCGAGCCGATGTTGAGGAGGGCGATCTCGTCGAGTGGGCTCGCGCAGCCGAAATAGGTGACGAGGTCCGGGTGCTGGATCAGGTTGACGTAGGCCGCGCGGCTCGCGCCCGAGAAGGCCTCCAGCACGTCGTCGAACTCGGCCCGCGGCAGCGAGGCCGCCTCGCGCTCGGACCTGAGGGCGTGCTCGAAGACCGAGGAGGCGAGAAGCTCCATCTGGTAGGCCGCGGTGCCGCGGTTGGCGTACTTGAACGAGACCACCTCGCCCTGCTCGGTGGTGCGGAAGCGCCCGTTGATCGAGCCCGCCGGCTGGGCGGCGATGGCCCGCGCGGTCGGGGCCCCGCCCCGGCTCACCGAGCCGCCGCGGCCGTGGAAGAAGGCGATCGGCACGCCGAGATGCTTGCCGAGCAGGGTGAGCTTCGACTGCGCCTTGTAGAGCTCCCAGTTCGAGGCGACGAAGCCGCCGTCCTTGTTCGAATCCGAGTAGCCGATCATCACCTCCTGCACGCCGCCCTGCCAGCGGGTGGACCGGCGCACCACGGGAATGGCGAGCAGCTCCTTCATGATGACGGGCGCAGCGCGCAGATCGTCGATCGTCTCGAAGAGGGGCACGATGGGCAGCGGGCAGATCTCGGTGCCCGCCGTGTCGAGGAAGATGCCGGCCTCCTTGGCCAGGAGGTAGGCGCCGAGGATGTCGGGCACCGAGCGCGTCATCGACAGGATGAAGGCGCCGAAGGCCTCGCGGTCGAGCTGCTCGCGCATCTCGCCGACGAGGGCGAAGGTCTCGAGGGTCTCGCGTGCGTCGTCCGGCAGATCGTCGAAGGAGCGGTCGGGGTTGCGGGGCTTGGCGAGTTCGCTCAGCAGCCACGCCTTCCATTCCGGCGCCTCGACGTCGGGGGGCGTCTTGGCCTCCCCGTATTGCTGCCGCCAGAGCGCCTGCAGCGCCTGCGTGGTGCGGGTGCTGTTCTCGCGCAGATCGAGCCGGACGGTGGAGAAGCGGAAGATCTCGACCATGCGCCGCACCGGGCGCACGAGATCGGTCGCGAGCGAGGCGCACTTCGAATCGGCCAGCCCCTGCTCCAGCGTGCGCAGGTCGTTGATCAGGCCGTCCGCGCTCGGGTAGTCCGGGCCCGGGGCGCGGCGGCCCTCGTTCCGGGCGATCGTCGCCTCGATCTTGCGCAGGATGCAGGTGAGGAACTGACGGAACGCCTCGCCGGGATTGCGGCCGGCGATGGCCCTGCCGTCGCCGCTCTCGGCGAGCTGGTGCTCGAGCTCGCGCCGGAAGCTCTCGGGCACCGGCAGCGAGCGCTCGGTGAGCGACAGCATGCGGCCGAGGCCGTTCACGCCGTCCCGGTAGCGGTGCAGCGAGGCGAGCGCGTTGCGCTGGAGCGTCGTCCGGGTGACGCTCGCGGTGACGTAGGGGTTGCCGTCGCGATCGCCGCCGATCCACGAGCCGAACTGGAAGAAGGCCGGTACCTCGAACTTCTCGTCCGGGTAGTATTGCGCGAGGCTCTCCTCCAGCGAGTAGAGCACCTCCGGCAGCATCTCGAACAGCGTCTCGTCGAAGAAGTGCAGCCCCCAGGCGACCTCGCGCTCGACGGTCGGCTTCTCCAGATGCAACTCGCCCGTCATCCAGACGAGCTCGATCTGGTCGCGCAGGTCGTTCATCAGGCCGTTGCGCTCGCGCTCGGTCCAGCGCGGCAATTCGAGTTCGCGTAGCAGCAGGTAGATGCGGCGGAACTTCTCCAGCACCGTCACGCGCTTGCCCTCGGTCGGATGCGCCGTGAGGGTCGGGCGGATGCGCAGGTCCTTGAGGAGGGTGTGGATCTCACCGGCCTTGATGCCGCTCGCCGCGGCCTCGGCCAGAACCTTGCTGAAGCTGCCGCCGAGTGCCGAGCGCCCCTCGTTCCGCTCGATGTGCCGGCGGCGGCGCATCGCGGCGTTCTGCTCGGCGATCGAGAGGAGCTGGAACCAGATCCCCTGGACCTGAAGCGCACGCGCCAGCAGCTCGGGCGAGAAGGCCGAGATGTTGGCGTTGCCGTGCAGTACTACTTCGAGCTCCGGCTCGTGCCGGCGGGCGACCTCGAGCAGGGCGTGGAACAGGATGTCGAGCGCCTCCTTGGAGGACGTGCCCGTGATCACCGGCGGCGCGAAGACGTGGTCGACCGCGGTGCCCGGCGAGGCATGCAGGGTATGGGTCATGGGTGGTCGTGCCTCCCGCGCGACAGCAGATCTCCTCCCCCCTCGGGGGACGAGTCGGAGGTGGGGGTGGCGCAGGAGGCACCGCAGAGCCTCGCGCGGAACCACGCCCACTCCTGCCCCTCCGCGGAACGGGGAGGGGAATGCGTGCGGCTCACGCCGCGCGCTTGCGCATCACCTCGGCGACGGTCGCGCCGAAGGAGCCGGGGTCCGGCGCCACGGTCAGCCCGTACGAGCGCATGATCTCGGCCTTCTCCGCGGCGCTGTCGCCGGTCGCCGAGATGATCGCGCCGGCATGCCCCATGCGGCGGCCCTTCGGGGCGGTGAGGCCGGCCACGAACCCGATCACCGGCTTCGTCATGTTCTCCTTGATCCAGGCCGAGGCCTCGGCCTCCTGCGGGCCGCCGATCTCGCCGATCATCAGGACCGCGTGGGTGTCCGGATCCTGTTCGAACAGGGCGAGATGGTCGAGGAAGGAGGAGCCGTTGATCGGGTCGCCGCCGATACCGACCGAGGTCGAGACGCCGATGCCCTCGGCCTTCATCTGCGAGGCGGCCTCGTAGCCGAGCGTGCCCGAGCGCGAGATGATGCCGACATTGCCCTGCAGGTAGATGTGTCCGGGCATGATCCCGAGCATCGACTTGCCGGGCGAGATGATGCCCGCGCAATTCGGGCCCACCACCATCGAGCGGCGGTCCTTCGGGTAGCGCATGAGGTAGCGCTTCACCCGCATCATGTCCTGGGCGGGAATGCCGTCGGTGATCGAGCAGATCAGCCGGACGCCGGCATCGGCCGCCTCCATGATCGCGTCCGCCGCGAAAGGCGGGGCGACGAAGGTGATGGTCGTGGTGGCGCCGGTCTCGCGCACGGCCTCCTTCACGGTGTTGAACACCGGGACGCCGACATGGGTCTTGCCGCCCTTGCCGGGCGTGACGCCGCCGACGACATTCGAGCCGTACTCGATCATCTCGCGGGCGTGGAAGGTGCCCTTGTCGCCCGTGATGCCCTGGACGAGGATCGGGGTCTTCTCATCGATGAGAATGCTCATTGGTCTCTCTCCTCCCGTCCGCTCAGTGGGCCGCCTTGGCGCCCTGACAGGCCTGAACGGCCTTCTGGGCGGCCTCGGTCAGGGTGTCGGCGGTGATCAGGTCGAGCCCGCTTTCCGAGAGGATCTTCTTGCCGGCCTCCACGTTCGTGCCCGCGAGGCGTACCACGAGCGGCACGTCGATCTTCACCTCGCGCGCCGCCTTCACCACGCCCTCGGCGATCCAGTCGCAGCGATTGATGCCGGCGAAGATGTTGACGAGGATCGCCTTCACGTTGCGGTCGGAGAGGACGAGCCGGAAGGCGGTGGCGACGCGCTCGGGGCTCGCGCCGCCGCCGACGTCGAGGAAGTTCGCCGGCTCGCCGCCCGCGTGCTTGATCATGTCCATCGTCGCCATGGCGAGGCCGGCGCCGTTGACGATGCAGCCGATCTCGCCGTCGAGGCCAATGTAGTTGAGGTTGTGCTCGGCCGCCTGCGCCTCGCGCGGGTCGCTCTGGGACGGGTCGTGCATGTCCGCGATGTTCCGGCGGCGGAACATGGCGTTGTCGTCGAAGGACATCTTGGCGTCGAGCGCCAGAACCCGGTCGTCCTTCGTCACGACGAGCGGGTTGATCTCCAGCATGGTCCCGTCGCAATCGCGGAACGCCCGGTAGGCGTTCATGATGGTCTTCACCGCGGCCGAGACCTGCTTGATGTTGAGACCGAGTTGGAAGGCGATCTCGCGGGCCTGGAACTGCTGCAGGCCGACTGCCGGCTCAACGACGATCTGGATCAGCGCCTCGGGCTCCTTCGCCGCGATCTCCTCGATGTCCATGCCGCCGCGCTGGGATGCGATCACGCGCACCCGCTCCGCCTTACGGTCCAGGACGTAGCCGAGGTAGAGCTCCCGCTCGAAAGGATCGGCGGTCTCGACGTAGACCCGCTGGACGGGCTTGCCGTCGGGGCCTGTCTGGATGGTGACGAGGCGCTTGCCCAAAAGCTCGCGGGCCGCGTCGCGCACCTCGTTGTAGGTGCGGCAGAGCTTGATCCCGCCGGCCTTGCCGCGGGCACCCGCATGAATCTGCGCCTTGACGGCCCAGAACGAGCCGCCGAGTTCGGTCGCCGCGTAGACGGCTTGGTCCGGGCTGAAGGCGACGGCACCCTTCGGCACGGCGACGCCGAAGCTCGCGAGCAGCTCTTTGGCTTGGTACTCGTGAACGTCCATCCGAGACCTCCATTTTTTGGCGCTTCCTTGGGAGCGATCATCCCGCAAATTTCATTTCACGGGAAGCGCTCCAGCGTTTATATTTTTTTGCATTCTCTTTAAGTCTGCCTTGAAAGGCAGCCGGAATGCTTTTCGTATTCAAAGTTTCAGCGTCCCCGGCGGCAGGAACCGGGGACGAGACTGGTGAGCCGGCGCGGCTCACCTTCGCTCAGTTCACCTTGGCCTTGACGACCTCGTAGACCTTCTCGTTGAGCGCGCCCGCCTCGGCGAGAAGCCCTTCGAGCTCCTTGAGGCGCTCCTCGGCGAAGGCGCGGTCGTCGAGCCCCTTGGCGTTCACGTAGACGTTGAGCGCCGCGCTGCGCAGGCCCGCATAGGCGGAGAGCACCGCGACACCCGCATCCGAGATGACGTTGAGGTTGCCCTTGTCCGCCGTGATCGCAGCGAGGTCGATCACCTCGCGGCAGACGCGGCAGCAGGCGAGAGGCACGTCGGTGGCGGTCTTGAGGGCCGCCTGGATCCGCTGGGACCGAGCGGCCTTCTCCTCATCGGTGTTCTTCGGGAGCCCGTAGGCGGCCATCACCGCGTCGAACGCCTCGACGTCGTCGGCGATCATGCCGGTGAGCTTGGCCCGCAACGCCTCGGACTGGGCCAGAACCTCCTTCAGCTCGGCCTCGACCTCGACGTACTTCTTCTTGCCGATGGTGAGGTTGCACACCATCGACACGAGGGCCGCGCCCATCGCGCCGGAGATGGCGGCGGCTCCGCCGCCGCCGGGGGTCGGGGCCGAGCTCGCCAGCCCGTCGAGAAATGTCTGGATCGTTTCGTTCTCGGCCATCGACGCCTCCCCTCAGGCCATCTTCTTGGCGAGCGCGTAGATCTCCTCGGCATCGAGCACCTGCTCGGTGTTGTCGAAGAGCTGACCGACGCAGGCGCGGTGGAGCTTGAGCTTCAGCCCGCCGATGCCGAGGGCGCCGAACGACCGCTTGCCGTGGCGCTCCTTGCCCTTGTCCATGGCGTCGATGCCGCCGAAGCCGAGCGGCGGCTGGGCGTTGTAATCGGCCACGAACTCGATGCTCGCCTCGTCCTTCCAAGAGTCCTCGGGCAGGAGCTCGAGGCCGATGGCGCCGGCCGAGAACACGATGTTCTGGCCCTTCACGGCGCGGGCGCGGGAGCCGGCATCGGGCGTCTCGACGGCCGTGACCTTGACGTTGAAGCGCTTGTTGATCGCGTCCGCGGCGGCCTGGGCCTTGTCGAGGGAGCGGCCGGCCACGGTGACCTGCGCGCCCTCCTTGGCGAGGAGCGCGGCGGAGCGCATGCCGACCGGGCCGGTACCCGCGAGCACGATCGCCTTCTTGCCCTCCAGCGATCCGGCGGCCTTGGCGACGAGCGCGACGCCCGCGGCGGCCGTGGTGTTCGACCCGTTCGAGTCGAGCATGGTCGAGACGCGGAAGGGGCCGAAGAAACGCTTCTTGACCGCCTCGAGCACGGCCTCGCCGGCCGCCATGTTGCCGCCGCCGACGAAGATCGCGGTCGACTTCTTCTCAGAGCCGCCGCGGGTGTAGATCGTCCCGTCGACCAGGGCTCCCACGTTCTCGGGCGTCACGTTTCCGTAGCCCGTGATGTGATCGGCGCCGCCGTCATAGCCCACGACCGTGTCGAACACGCTCGGCACCGCGTCCGTGTCGAACAGGAAAAGCAGCTTCTTCATTGGTTGTCCCTTCGTCCGCGCGTCCCGGCGCGGTTCAGCGTTTCCCGAACGGGCGCAGGCGCCCGGTTTGGTCTCAACAAGGGTCAGACGAGCCCGCACGGCGTCCGTCTCACCCGCGCCTCATCCCGAGGCGCGGAGCGAATGCAAAGCCTCGACGAGGCATCCGGTCGTCGGCTCGATCCGGGATCTCCCCCGCGACGCCGCGGGGCGGCGTCTCAGGATGCGCTCTCCGGAAGGAGGGCCGGCTCGCTCAGGCCTCGACCACGTTCTGCGGCTTGCCCGCCACGAACGCCTCGACGTTGTCGACGAGCTGGTCGGCGAGGATCTGCATCGCCTGCTTGCTTGCCCAGGCCACGTGCGGGGTCACGATCAGGTTCGGCAGATCGGCGTCGCACAGGATGTTGCCGTTCTTGGGCGGCTCCTGTGCCACCACGTCGAAGCCCGCGCCCCCGATGGTGCCGTTCTTCAGGGCCTCCAGCAGGGCCTCCTCGTCGACGAGGCCGCCGCGGGCCGTGTTGATGAGGATGGCGCTGTTCTTCATCTTCTCGAGCTGCTCGCGCCCGATCATGTTCTTGGTGTCGGGCGTGAGCGGCACGTGCAGCGTGATCACGTCGGATTCCCGGAGGATCGTCTCGAAATCGACGAGGCCGTCCTGCGGGAAGACGTCGTAGGCGATGACCTTCATGCCGAGCGCCTCGGCGCGCTTGCCGATCGACTTGCCGAGCGCCCCGTAGCCGACGATGCCGAGCGTGGAGCCCGCGATGTCGTAGATCGGGTAGTCGAAGTAGCAGAACTGGGTCGACTTGTTCCAATCACCCCGGCGGACAGAGTTGGCGTAGGGCACGATGGCGCGGCGGAGCGCGAACATCAGCGCGATCACGTGCTCGGGAACCGTGTTGAACGCGTAATTGCGGATGTTCGAGACGGTGATGCCCTGGGCCTTGGCCTGGGCCTTGTCGACCACGTCCGTGCCGGTGGCCGCCACCGCGATCAGCTTCAGCTTCGGAAGCTGCTTCAGGACCTCGGCCCGCATCGGCACCTTGTTGATGAGCGCGATCTCCGCGTCCTTCAGGCGCTCGACGATCTCCTCCGGCGTCCAGGTCGACTCGTACTCGGTGTATTCGTGCGGGAACTTGAATTCGCGCACCTTGGCGTCGAGGGATTCGCGATCGAGGAAGACGATTTTCTGCGTCATGAGGAACCCCTTTCAGAACCGGCCGGCCGGCTTGGCGTGCGCGCGGCCTTCGTCCGTGTCTCACGCGGAAGCGGGGCCGGCGATGGCCGGCCCCGCCCGGATCGTCGCTCAGGCCTTCGAGAGGGGGTTCTCACGCAGGTAGCTCGACGCGGCGGCGACACCCGAGCCGGGAGTCACCTTGATGCCGTTGTCGAGCATCGCCATCTCGGCGCCCGCGATGGCGCCGAGCAGCGACAGCTCGTTCAGGTCGCCCACATGGCCGATGCGGAATACCTTGCCCGCCACTTCCGACAGACCCGCGCCGAGGGCGAGGTTGTAGCGGACATAGGCGTGCTTGATGATCTTGGCGGCATCCACGCCCTCCGGCACGACGATCGCCGTGACGGTGTCGGAGTTCCACTTGGGATCCTTGGCGCAGGTCTTGAGGCCCCAGGCCGCGACGGCCTGACGGGTCGCCTCGCCGAGCACGGCGTGCCGGTGGTAGACGTTCTCGAGACCTTCCTCGAACAGGCAGGCCAGCGCCTCGCGCAGGCCGTAGAGCAGCGGCAGCGGCGGGGTGTAGGGGAAGTAGCCGGTCGGGTTCGCCTTCCGCTGGTCGGCGTAGTCGAAATAGACCTTGGCGAGGCGGTCGTTCTTACCCGCTTGGCTCTCCGCGGCCTGCAGGCCCTTCGGGCTGATGCAGGCGACGCCGAGGCCGGCCGGCAGCATCAGGCCCTTCTGGGAGCCGGCGATCGCCGCGTCGACCTTCCACTCGTCGGCCTTGAACGGCAGCGAGCCGATCGAGGACACGCCGTCGACGAAGAGCAGCGCCGGGTGGCCGGCCGCGTCGATCGCCTTGCGCACGGCGCCGATATCGCTCGTGACGCCCGTGGCGGTCTCGTTGTGGACCACCATCACGGCCTTGATCTCGTGGTTCTTGTCGGCGCGCAGCGCCTCCTCGATCCGCTGCGGGTTGGCGCCCGTGCCCCAGGTCTCCTCCTGGACGATCACGTCGAGGCCGAGCCGCTGGGCCATGTCGATCCAGAGGTGGCTGAACTGGCCGAAGCGCGAGGACAGCACCTTGTCGCCGCGGGCGAGGGTGTTGCAGAGCGCGGATTCCCAGATGCCGGTGCCGCTCGCGGGGAACAGGAAGATGGTGCCGTCGGTGGAGCCGAAGACCTTCTTGGTGTCCTCGAACAGGGGCTTCGTCAGCGAGGGGAAGTCCACCGAGCGGTGGTCCTCGGACTGGACCAACATCGCGCGCAGCACGCGGTCCGGGATGTTCGTCGGGCCCGGCACGAAGAGATGGTTACGACCCGGCCGTCTCGTTGCCGCCATGTTGTGTCCTCCGATTTCCTAAACTGCTGACCGGCCCGATGGCCGGCGCCAGAATGATGTCAGTGAGCCAGCGTCGCTCGTTGGTGGCCCGTGGATGCCGTGATCCGAGGGGGCAGGCCCCTCGACCGCGGGGGTCGTCGCGTGGCCGCGGATTCGTGAGCCCCTCGCGGAGCCCCCGTTCTCCGGGAGCCCTCCCCCTGGCCGCGACGGCGCAGCGGGAGTTCCGTGGGACGCTCTGAGACGATCCGGTCCTCGCGGACCCCGCCGCCTGGAATAGGGCAGGCCGTGTTCAGAGGCCATTCCATTCCGACGACGTCGTCCGCCCCAGGTCAGATCATGGTGCCGAGCGGAGCGGCGCGGCGGCGTGAACCGCCCGCGGTCGCGGCACGCGTCATGCCGGTCGCCTCCGATGGGCCGGGAGCCTCAATGCGTCGAGCCGGCCGCGCTTGCAAGCACTCCCGACGCGGTGTGGACACCTTCCTTCCTGCTACCGTTGATCCCATTGGCCGTTTCCGGCACCGGGCGAGCCCGGCGGTCTCCTTGGCCATGATTATGACCGGCTTCGCCAAGGAAGGAAAACTCAAAAAACTTGGGCATCCGTCCAAAAAATTTGTCGTGCACTGCAACGCGAGACCGCGTGATCGCCGCTTTTTCTTCGGCACTGCAACATGAGAACCTCGGTGGCGTCATCAAACTGATACGGGAATCCGGTTTGGCTCGAACCGTGACAGCCGCCGGGAGACGCTCGTGGCCGAAGACACAGAGAAGGCGGTCCGCGTCCGGACGCTCTTCCTGTCCGACATGCATCTGGGCACGAAGGGCTGCCAGGCCGGCCTGCTGCTGGACTTCCTCAGGGATTACGACGCGGACGAGATCTATCTCGTCGGCGACATCGTCGACGGGTGGCAGCTGCGCTCGGGGTGGTACTGGCCGCAATCGCACAACGACGTGGTGCAGAAGCTCCTGCGCAAGGTCCGCAAGGGCTCGACCATCGTCTACGTGCCCGGCAACCACGACGAGTTCCTGCGCGACTACATCGGCACCACTTTCGGCGGCGTCGAGATCGCCGAGAGCCGGATCCACATTGCGGCGGACGGCAAGCGCTACCTCGTCATTCACGGCGACCAATTCGACATGGTGGTGCGCCACGCCAAGTGGCTGGCCTATCTCGGCGACGGAGCCTACGCGCTGGCGCTCTCGGTCAACACCGTCCTCAACAGGGTCCGCCGCCGGCTCGGGCTCGCCTACTGGTCGCTCTCGGCCTGGGCGAAGCTGAAGGTGAAGAACGCCGTGAACTTCATCGGCAAGTTCGAGGAGTTCCTCGCGGCCGAGGCCCGCCGCGTCGGCGCCGACGGCGTGATCTGCGGCCATATCCACCACGCGGCGAACCGCGAGATCGAGGGCCTGCGCTACCTCAACACCGGCGACTGGGTGGAATCCTGCACGGCCATCGTCGAGCATTACGACGGGCGCATGGAGGTCCTGCACTATCCGAGCCTGCTTCGCGCCCGCGAGGCGCAGGCCGCTTCCGCGCATCATGCGCAGCAGGAGGTGGCGCCGGGCCGCCGGGCCGTCGCGTGAGGTTGCTCATCGCCACCGACGCCTGGCACCCGCAGGTCAACGGCGTCGTCCGCTCGCTGGAGCACATGGCGCGGGCGGGCCGCGACCTCGGCTACGATCCGGTCTTCCTGACGCACCGGGATTTTCCCTCGGTGCCGCTGCCGGGCTACCCGGAGATCCGCCTCGCCTACGCCGCGCGCGGCAGGCTCGAGGCGCGGATCTCCGAGATCGCGCCGTCCCACATCCACATCGCGACCGAGGGGACGGTGGGTTACGCCGCGCGGCGCTACTGCCTCGCGCAAGGACGCCCCTTCACCACGAGCTACCACACCCGCTTTCCCGAATACCTCGCCGCCCGGGCGCCGGTGCCGCAAGCCTGGAGCTATACGTGGCTGCGGCGCTTCCACGGGGCGGCGAGCGGGACCATGGTGAGCACGCCGTCGCTCGAACGCGAGTTGGCGGGCCGGGGCTTCGCGAACCTGATGCGCTGGACCCGGGGCGTCGACACCGACCTGTTCCGCCCGCAGGATCCGGACGCGCTCGATGGGCTTCCGCGCCCCCTCTTCCTGTTCGTCGGCCGGCTCGCGGTCGAGAAGAACGTCTCGGCCTTCCTCGGCCTCGACCTGCCGGGCACGAAGGTCGTCGTCGGCGATGGGCCCGACCGGGCACGCCTCGCGGCGCTGGCGCCCGAGGCCCGCTTCCTCGGGACGCTCACCGGCGCGGATCTGGCGCGGATCTATGCCGCGGCCGACGTCTTCGTGTTCCCCAGCCTCACCGACACGTTCGGGATCGTTCTCCTCGAGGCCCTGGCCTGCGGCCTGCCCGTAGCCGCCTATCCGGTCACGGGACCGATCGACGTCGTCGGCGGGACGGGGGCCGGCATCCTCGACGCCGACCTTCGGCAGGCCGCGCTTGCGGCACTCACGATCCCGCGCCGGCGCTGCCGCGAGGAGGCCCTGCGCTACACCTGGGCCGAGAGCGCGCGCCAGTTCTACGGGAATGTCGAGGTCGCCCATCAGCGCGGCGCCCTCCGGCAGCGCGCGGCCCGAAATCCGGCCGCATCCATGGTGGAGCTCGGCTGAGAAAGGCGGCCGGAAGCGCGTGACGCGCGCGGCCGTTGATGCGAAGGGAGGGCCTCGCGATCCCCTCCCACGAGCCGCCCCATGCCTCCTTTCGACCCCGCGCGCGCGGCGGATTACCCCGCCGTCATCGGCTGCGACGAGGTCGGCCGCGGCGCGCTCTGCGGCCCGGTCGTCGTGGCCGCGGTCTGGTTCGATCCCACCGCCCTGCCGTCCGAGATCCTCGGCCGGCTCGACGACAGCAAGCGCTTGAAGCCGGTTCACCGCGAGGCCCTGGCGCCGCTGATCCGCGCTCATGCGCGCGTCGCCGTCGCGGCGGGCTCGCGCGCCCTCGTCGACCGCATCAACGTGCGGGCTGCGACCCTCGACGCGATGGCTCGAGCCGTGGCGCGGCTCGGCCTCGACGCGCCCGTGATGGTGGATGGCCGTGACGCGATTCCCGGTCTCGATGCCGAGTGCCGCGCCGTGATCGGCGGCGACAGGCTGGTCCCGCAGATCGCCGCCGCCTCGATCGTCGCCAAGTGCCTGCGCGACGGCCTGATGCGGGCGCTCGCCCGCCGCCACCCGGACTACGCCTGGGATCGGAACGTCGGCTACGGCACCGCCGCCCACCTCGACGGCCTCGCCCGGATCGGCCGCAGCCCGCACCACAGGCTCAGCTTCACGCGCTCTCTCGGCGTCTGACCCTCTCAGAACAGGCTGAGCTGCGCGCCCGGAGGCGAGAAGGCGTCGGCGTTGAGCGTGACGCGCTCGCCGGCAAAGCCGAGCCGCGCCTTGGCGAGGCGCATGCGCTGCGCGATCAGATCGGCGTAGGGCCCCTCCCCCACCATGCGCCGCCCGAAGGCGGCGTCGTAGACCTTGCCGCCGCGTGCCTGCCGGACGAGGGAGAAGACGTGCTGGGCCCGGCCGGGATAGTGCTCCGCGAACCAGTCGGAGACGAGGGCGTCGAGTTCGTGCGGCAGGCGCAGCAGCACGTGGTTCGCTTCGCATGCGCCGCGAGCCCGCGCCTCGGCGAGGATGGCCTCGATCTCGTGGTCGTTGAGAGAGGGGATGACGGGCGCCACGATCACCATCACGGGGATGCCCATCGCGCTGAGCCGCTCGATTGCCTCGAGGCGCTTCAGCGGATGCGGAGCGCGGGGCTCCAGGCGGCGGGCGAGCGCGGGATCGAGGGTCGTGACGGAGACCGCGACCTTCACGAGGCGGTCGGCCGCCATCGCGGCTAGGATGTCGGCGTCGCGCACCACGAGGTTCGACTTCGTGACGATGCCGACCGGGTGCCGAAAGCGGGCAAGGACTTCGAGAACGCTTCGGGTGATCCGGTGCGTCCGCTCGATCGGCTGATAGGGGTCGGTGGCCGTGCCGAGCGCGATCGTGCGCGGGCTGTAGCCCGGCGCCGACAGTTCCCGCTCCAAGAGCTTCGCCGCGTCCGGCTTGGTGAAGAGGCGGGTCTCGAAGTCGAGCCCGGGCGACAGGCCGACATAGGCATGGTTCGGCCTCGCGAAGCAGTAGATGCAGCCATGCTCGCAGCCCCGATAGGGATTGATGGAGCGATCGAAAGGAATGTCGGGCGAGGCGTTGCGGGTGATGATGTGGCAGGCCCGCTCCGGCAGGACCTCGGTGCGCAGTCGCGCCGTCTCGGAGGGGGTCCAGCCGTCGTCGAAGATCTCGCGGCCCGACCGCTCGAAGCGTCCGGACGGGTTGGCGTTGGCACCCCGGCCGCGCCGGGCAGCCGCCTCGACGCCCGTGTCGGAAAGACGCCGCTGCGACTCGCCGTCCGGCAGGTGCTTGGTCATGCGATGGTATTCCGGACCGCCTCTTCGCTTTGGGACTAGAACATAAAGCGAACATGAGCGAGTCCGCCTGCATCAATTTCGAGCATTTCCGGTGCATTCCCCTCCGGTGCACGGTCGGGGCTGATCCTGCGCTGCCTTGGCCTGTCGCTTTCGCGTGAAAATGGTCTATGGGCGCGCATGATCTCCGCCCTGACCTACGTGGCCCGACCGGCAGATCCGGACGCGATCGATCGCCTCGCGGACACTCTCGCCGCCCTCGTCACCGGGGTGGCGGCGGGGCTGATCGGCGATGCGGTGATCGTCGTGCCCGTGCCGAACGAGCCTGTCGCGACGGTCGCCGAAGCGACGGGCGCCGCCCTCGTGGTGCGGCCGCGGGGCGCCTCGCCCTGGGCCGCGGGCGCGAAGGCGGCCCGCCGGGAATGGGTTCTGTGCCTCGAGGCGGGGGACGTTCCGGCCGAGGGCTGGATCCGCGCCCTCGACCGTTTCGTGAACACGGCGCGGCCCGACGTGGCCCTGGCACGGCTGCGGCGCCCGCACGCGAACCTGCCGGCCCGCCTCGCGACGAAGGGCGAGCGCGTGCTCGGCGTCAGCGCCCCGCGTCCGGGCGACCTGGTGCGCCGCGAGCGCCTCGTGGCAGGCCCCATCTTCACCCCGCGCCTGAAGCCGCGCCTCCTCGCGGCGCGCCTCGAACGGGCCTGATCCGGCTCAAACGGTGACGGACGCGCCGCGGCGCAGGTGCTCGTCGAGGCGGGGCATGATCTCGACGAAGTTGCAGGGCCGGTGCCGATAGTCGAGCTGCTGAGCGAGAATGCCGTCCCAGGCATCCTTGCAGGCACCGGGCGATCCCGGGAGCACGAAGACGTAGGTGGCGTTGACGACGCCTGCAGTTGCCCGCGACTGCAGGGTCGAGGTGCCGATCTTGTCGTAGGAGATCCGGTGGAACACCGCCGAGAACCCGTCCATGCGCTTCTCGAACAGGGGCTCCAGGGCCTCGGGCGTCACGTCGCGGCCCGTGAAGCCGGTTCCGCCGGTGGTGATGACGACGTCGATGCCGGGATCGCGCGACCACGCCTCCACCTGCCCGCGGATCGCGGCCACCTCATCGGGCACGATGGCGCGCGCCGCGAGCCCGTGGCCGGCTGCCGCGAGGCGCTGGACGAGGGTGTCGCCCGAGCGGTCGTCCTCGGGGCGGCGCGTGTCCGAGACCGTGAGCACGGCGATCGAGAGGGGTATGAAGCTGCGCGAGGCGTCGGAGGCAGGCATGGGGCGGGCTCGCAGGAGGGCCGGGCTTCGGGGCGGGAACGCTTCCCCGGACCGGGCCATGAGATAGGCCCGGCGGCCGGCCCTGGAAAGCGGCCCGACGGAAAGGGCTTCGTCAACCTCTGCAAGCCAGGATGAAGGCTTCTCGACCCGTGACGCAGCCCGCCCGGCGACACCCGTGAAGCGCTCCTTCGACGACCCGAGTGACGGCGTGCCTGCGGCTGCGCCCCCAGGCGGCGGGGGCCGGCCAGCCCACGGCATCGCGGGCTGGCCGGGACAGGGCCAGCGCGGGGCGGACTCACGGCCGGACAGCCTTCCGGACGGACGGCCCTGGCCGCGCCTGCGCATCGTCACGGTCTCGGACGGCACGGAGGCAGGGCTCGCGGACACGCTGGCCTCGGTGCTGGCTCAGGGCTACCCGGAGGCGCGCCACGACGTCCTGCCCCCGGCCACGCTCGCGGACGGCGCCTTCCCCGATGCCGGCGCGGCCGACCACGTCCTGATCCTGCGCGCGGGCGACATGCTGGCTCCCGGCGCCCTCACGGCCCTCGCCCTCGAAGCGGCGCTGACGGGAGCGGCGGCCGTGGCTGGCCTGCGGGTGCTCTACGACGCGGCCGTGACGGGCCTCGACGCGCCGTCCCTCGACGCAGGCTTCGAGGACGATGGCGATCCCCAATCCGGCGGCGAGATCCTGTTCGCAAGCTCGGCCTTCGATGGGGAGCCGGCTCGCCCTGCTGAACTCTGGGCCCGTCTCGCGGCGGCCGGGGCGCCGCTCGTCCGGATCGGTCGGCCCGTCCTCCTCCAGCGTGATTCGGCCGCGCCCAAGCCGATCGAGGGCCTGTCGATCGTGTCGCTGACCGGAGCGGGGCACCGGGGCGGCGCCGGCATCGCCCAGCGCCGCCTCGGCGAGGCGCTCCGGCTCTCGGGCCACCGCGTGGCGCAGATGGCCCTGACCGACGAGTCGCCCCCCGCAGCGGCCGAGTGGACCGACGCCTTCCCGGGCACGGAGGCGACGATCCGCCAGTTAGGCCCGGACCTCGTCATCGCCGGCAACCTGCACGGCGCGACGCGGAGCCTCGACATCCTCGGGCGCCTCGGCGCCACGGCCCGGACCGCCCTCGTCCTGCACGACCTGTTCCCCCTCACCGGGCGCTGCGCCTACCCGAAGGGCTGCACCCGCATCGCGGTGGGCTGCGACGCGGCCTGCCCCACCCCCGACGAGTATCCGCAACTCCGCCGGAACCGCATTCCCGGACTGCACGTCCGCAAGCGCTCGGTCCTCGGCGCACCGGGCGGTCCCCTCCTCCTCGCCAATTCCCGGTGGACCGCCGAGCGGGCGCGGGACTACGCCCCGCCCGCGGCCCGCGTCGCGCAGATCGCCCTGGCCTTCCCGACCGGGGTCTTCGCGCCCGGCGACCGGGCGGCCCTGCGGCGCCGGCTGGGGCTGCCCGCCGACGATGTGCTGGTGATGTTCTCCGCGGTCATCGTCGACGCGCCGGACAAGGGTGTGACCGACCTCGTCGAGGCCCTGCGCCGCGTGGCGCGGCCGGGGATCGGCTTCGTCGCCGTCGGCCGGCTCGACGATCCGGCGCGGCTCGGCCTGCCGAACCTGCACGCGCCGGGTCCGATCGGCGAGGAGGCCGAGCTCGCCGCCTGGTACGGGGCCTGCGACCTCCACGTCACGGCGAGCCGGCTGGAGACGCTGGGCCAGACGCCGATCGAGGCGGGCCTGTGCGGCACGCCGACCCTCGCCTACCGCGCGACGGGGCTGACCACGGCCGTCATCGACGGCGTCACCGGACGGCTCGTGCCGGAGGTCCCGGGCGCCCTCGCAGCGGCCCTGGAGGAGTTCGTCGCGGACGGGGCGGCGCGGCGGCGGCTCGGTGCCTTCGCCCGCATCGCCCTCGAGAACCGCTTCAGCTACGCCGCCGCCTCCATGTCGATCGAGGCCGCGCTCGCGACGTCGGGCATCCTGCCCCGGCGGGCAGGCCGCCCGCGCTTCGCCCCCGAGATGCTCGCCCGGTTCGATCTGGCGGCCGACCGGCACGGCGGCGAGGGCGGCACCGTCGATGCGCCCTCCCCGCCGCTGGTCCGGCGGCTCCGGCAGGCGAAGCACGCACTCCTCGGCCGCAACCTACCCTTCTGGGCGCGCCGCAGCCTCTACCTCGCGACGCGCCTGCGCGGCGCCCTGCGCCGAAGGGGAATCAACGCGTGAGCCGGCGCATCTACATCGACCAGACACACCTGCGGGGCCACGTCACGGGCATCGAGCGGGTCGCCCGCGACCTGTTCGCCCCGGAGCAGCTCGCCCCGCACGATGTCCGCCTCCTGCGCAGCCGCGGCCTGCCCGCGATGATCGCCGCCCAGCAGATCGGCCTTCCCCTGCGCGGCCTGCGGGATCGAGACGCGCTGTTCGTCTTCCCGGGCTTCCCCCCCGGCCCGCTCTGCGCGGCGCTCGGGGATCGCTGCATCCTCTACGTGCACGACACTTTCCTGCTGACCCGGCCGGAGGACCTGAGCTGGAAGAGCCGTCTCTACATGGCGCCGAGCTTCGGCCTCGCCATGCGCTACGGCCGGCGCTTCCTCGTGAATTCCCGGACCACGGGCCGCGAGTTGCGCCAGCTCTGCCGGCCGGACGCCCTCGTCGCGCTGCTGCGGCCGGCGGTCGGCGACGTGTTCGGCCTCGCCGGCCTGCCGGCCGGGCGCCCCACGCCCGCCCCCGGCGAGCCGCTGCGCCTCCTCGCGATCGGCACGATCGAGCCGCGCAAGGACTACCCGGCCGCCATCGCCATCGTCGGCGCTCTCAACCGGATGGGCGTGCCGGCCGAACTCCACGTCGTCGGGCGGGTCGGCTGGGGTCGGCACGCCTTCCTCGACGATCCGCCCGCCTTCCTGACCCTCCACGGCTACGTGGACGATGCCGGCCTGCGCCGCCTCGTCGAGAGGAGCCATCTGCTGATCTCGACCTCGAAGGCCGAAGGGCTCGGCCTGCCCCTCCTCGAGGTGCAGCACGGGGGCCTGCCCGTCGCGGCGCCTGAGGGGCCGGTCTTCGCCGAGGTCCTCGGGGCCTCCGGCCTGTTCCTCCGGCCCGACGACCCCGAGGGCTCGGCCTCGGCGCTCGCCGCCTGGGCACGCGGCGGCCGCCTCGCCGCGGCGGCGGACGCGGCGCGCGGGAACGTGTCGGCCTGGAATGCGGCCGCGCGAGCGGACGCCGCCCGCTTCAGCGATTTTCTCGCGCGCGGGGTCGCAGCCTACGCGGAAAGCGGCACCGTTGCGACAACGTGAAGCTGTGCGAGCCTCATTCGAGGACATTGATACGATCAGGAGTGGCAGGCGTGTTAATCTTAACCGCTGGTAACTGCCGGTGATCTCGGGTTTGCACCGCGATGACTCGCGCGGCGCAAGACATCCTTGCCGCGAAATGGTCTATCTCTTCGGCATGACGGTTGCGATTGGTTGATCGTTCGTCACCGTCAGCGGGAACGCCGTGCCGATTCGGCACGGAGCGACCGCGAGGCGGGTCCGACGGGGCCAAGCGTTCGCCCGGAAAGTTCCGGGACCGGACAGGTCAGGGGACGAGGCAGATGTTCGACTTCGCGACACCGATCCGCGGCGAGCCGGTTCAGATGGTCATGCAGCAACCGGAATCCGACCAGCCGAGCCTGCGCACGATCCTGCGGCGGCTCTGGAATGGGCTAAGCTTCGTCCTTCTCGGCGGCCTGTTCATGCTGGCCGTGGCGGTCGCCGCGATGGGCCTCCTGACCCCGACCTACACCTCGACGATCCAGATCCTGATCGATCCCTCCGACCTTCGGCTGGTCGAGAACGAGATCAGCACGCGCACGCCCCAGGCGGATGCCGGCGTCTCGATCGCCGAGAGCCAGGTGCGGGTGATACAGTCGGACAATGTCCTGCGCCGGGCCATCGCCAAGGTCGGGCTCGCCGAGGACGACGAGTTCGTAAAGCCCGATTCGGACAACCCGCTGGTGGTCGGCCTGAAGCGGGCCCTCGGCATGGTACCGCCGCCCGCGAGCCGCGACCCCGTGAACCTCGCCCTCGACACCCTCCGCCTCAAGCTGACCGTGCGTCGGGCCGAGCGCACCTTCGTCATCGAGGTCTCGGTCCAGTCTCGCGACCCGGAGAAGGCAGCCCGCATCGCCAACGCCATCGGCGAAGCCTATTTCGCGGAAGAGGCCGGAGCCCGCACCGAGGCCGCACGGCGCGCCTCCGACTCGCTCTCGGCACGGCTCAACGCCCTGCGCCAGGACGTCGAGGCGGCGGAAGGCAAGGTGGTGCGCTACCGGGAAGACAATCGCCTCGTCGCCTCGTCCGGCCGTCTCCTCACCGACCAGCAGCTCGGCGACCTCAACCAGCAGCTCGTGACCGCCTCGATCAAGACCGCCGAAGCCCGCTCGCGCCTCGACCAAGCGAAGAAGATGAAGGTCGGCGACGCCGGCACGGCGCTCCCCGAGATGCTGCAATCGCTCGAGATGCAGGCGCTGCGGCAGCAATACGCCACGCTCTCGCGCAACACCGCGGAGCTTGCGACCCGCCTCGGCGAGCGGCACCCGGCCATGGCCGAGCAATACGCCCAGCAGCGCGATCTCCAGCGCCTGATCCAGCGGGAAAAGGAGCGGATCATCGAGACGACGCAGAAGGATTTCGACCGGGCCGCCGCGAGCGAGGCCGCCATCCAGAAGAACCTCGACCGGGTGAAGACCGAGAATGCGGCCAGCGACCGCGCCAATGTCGGCCTGCGCGAGTTGGAGCGCTCGCTCGAATCCCGCCGCGGCATCTACGAAACCTTCCTGCGCCGCTCCCGCGAGGCGAGCGAGCAGGAGCGGCTCAACAACACCAACGTGCGGGTCATCTCCCCGGCGACGCCCGCCCGCGAGCGCACCTGGCCGCCCTCGCCGAAGGTGGTGCTGCCGGTGGCGCTGATGCTCGGCCTGCTGCTCGGCGCCGCCATCGCCCTCGCCCTTGGTGCCAACCGCGACCGCAGGCAGGCGCAGCGCCGGACCGTGCAGGTTCCTCCGCCGGCGCCGGCTCCCGCCCGCAGCTTTCGGGCGGCCGATGCCTGAGGCGGAGCGCCCACATCCGGCGGCCGAGCCGCCAGCCGGGGCGCCGTCGAGGAGCCTGCGCCTCTTCGGCCTCGACTTCTCGACCGCCGGCCCGGCGCAGATCCTCTCGGACGTCGCCGCCCGGCCCGGCAATGGGCCTCGTCTCGTGGTGACGGCCAATGTCGACCACATCGTGCAGCTCTCGGAGAACGCGGCCTTCCGGGCAGCCTACGAGAGCGCGGCGGCACGCACTCTCGACGGCATGCCGCTGGTCTGGTTCTCGCGGCTCCTCGGGCAGCCGGGGGGCCGGCGCGTGACGGGGCACGACCTCCTGGCCAGCGCGCTGTCCGGCATCCCCGACCCGGCCGCGCGCATCTTCCTCGTCTGTCCCACCGCCCTCGCGGGTGATCGGCTGCGCGCGCGCCTCGCCCGGGCCGGCTGCGCGCCGGACGCGGTGGCGCTCGCCGTGCCGCCCTTCGGCTTCGAGGAGGATGCGGGCTACGGGCAACGCCTCGCCGAGGCGGTGCGCGCCCACGGCACCACGCTGCTCGTGATGGGCGTCGGCGCGCCGAAATCGGAAATTTGGGTTCACCGCCAGGGCGCTGCCCTTGGGGCTCCCGTTGTGCTGGCGGTTGGGGATGCGGTGAGCGTGGCGGCGGGGCTCGTCCCACGGGCGCCGCTCCTGATGCAGCGGACCGGCTTCGAGTGGCTGTTCCGCTTCCTGCACGCGCCGCAGCGGCTCTTCGGCCGCTATTTCGTGCGGTCCTGGCGCTTCCTTCGGATCGCCGCGCAGGACGCCGGCGCCTCGGGCAAGGCCGAGACGCGGCGGGCGTGAAATCCGGTCGGCACGGGGCCGGTCAGCGCGCGACGAACAGGTCCGGACGGCGCAGGCGCAGGGCCTGGACGAGGACGAGGGTCTTCATGTCGGCGACTTCCCCGCGCTCGCTCATCGCGGCGAGGTCCGCGAGCGGGACCTCGTGCACCGTGATGGCCTCGTGCTCCTCGGCGAGCCCTCCGCCGGGTCCGGAGCGGTCGGCAGCCGTGAAGGCGCCGAGGAACAGGTCCATCTGTTCCGTCGAGATGCCGGGCATGCTCCAGCCGCGCACCACCCATTCCAGCGGCCCGAGCCTGATCCCCGCCTCCTCGTAGACCTCGCGGCGCGCGCCCTCCTCGGCCTCGGCCTCGTCGAGAAGGCCGGCCGGAGCCTCCCAGACTTCCGCCGTCCCGTCGGCGTAGAAGGCCGGGGCGCGGAACTGCGAGATCAGAACGGCGATCCGACGCTTGGGATCGTAGGGCAGCACGGCGACGGCGCGGCCGTGATCCTCGATCTCGCGCTTGATCGGCGTGCCGTCGGTCATCGTCACCTCGGCGACGAGGAAGCGGCTCCAGCCGTCGTGGACCGTCCGGGTGCCGCGGATGATGGGTGCCATGCGAGAATCCCCGAGCCCGCCGCGGCGGATTGTTGCCGCGGCTTTCGGGCGGTCCTCTAAGGGGGACTTGGCGCATCAATGAGGCGGCAGGCTACCCGTTGCGGCGAATGACGAAGCGCAGCGTCGCGCCGTCGCGCTCCTGAGCAATAAGGCTGTCCCCCTCCTCCCGCAGAAGATTGGGGATGTCGATGGCCGCCATCGGATCCGTGCAGGCGATGACGAGACGAGTGCCGGGCGTCAGGCCGCGCAGGACCTTGCGCGTACGCAGCACCGGCAGAGGGCACTTGAGCCCGCGCAGGTCGAGTTCGATCGGGTCACTCACGAAAAAACCCCGCCGACGGCGCAGGCCGTCGGCGGGGTATCTAGACGATGGCGGCGTCCGCGTCAGGCGGCCCGCCGCGCATCCGTGCCGGGCCTCAGTAGCCCCAGCCGTAGGCCGGGTAACCGTAGCCGTAACCGTAGGCCGGGTAGCTGTAGCCGTAGGCCGGATAGCCGTAGCCGCCGCCGTAGCCGGCACCGTAATAGCCGTCGTAGTAGCCGTAGCGGGGCGCCGAGCTCGCCGCGATCGCGCCGCCGATGATGCCGAGGGCCGCACCGGCCGCCAAGGCGCCGCCGACGCCGCGACGGTAGCCGTAGCCCCGGTAGCCGTAGCCGCCACGGTAGCCGCCGTAATAGCCGCCGCCGCGCCAGCGAACCTGATCGACGCCGCCGGCCGGGCCTCCGACCTGCGCCGAGTTCAGGGCCGGGAGGGGAGCCGCCTCGGCGGCAGTGAAGGAACCCGCGGTCATGCCGATCGCGGCAGTGCCGGCGAGGGCGAGGGTCAAGATACGCGACATGAGGACAATCTCCTGTGTCGAAGCGGTAGTGCCCTGAGAACGGCGTCGCTCCATTTCCGTTCCGCCGGCCGCGGGCACGGACACGCTTCGCCCGTGCCCTCACGCACATGTGTACGGTCAAGGCTCCGGCGGCCGGCCTTAGGGACGCATCCTCGCAGGGGGTCGCGAGCCTGTCGAAGGGTCAGAACACGCAGGTCTCGAAGGCGGGCGCGACCGAGCGACGCCACGCACCCTCGTAATCAGCGAGCCGGTCCTCGGCATGGGTGCGGCCCGCCGCGACGATCGCCTCGAGCGGCTGCAGATAGGCGGTCTCGTCGCGCCCCGCGGCATCGCGCCGTGCGCGCGCCTGGAGACCCGAGCGGGCGATGGCGAGCGTTTCCGCGGCCACCTGCCCGAGGCTCCGGCCGGCCACCGGCGTGGCGAGGCCGAGCCGGGGCACGGTGGCGCGCACCGCTTCGCGCTCGGCCTCGCTCCAGCCCTTGGCGAGGTCGAGGGCGGCGTCGAGGGCGCCCTCGTCGTAGAGGAGGCCCGTCCAGAAGGCGGCCTGCGCCGCGATCATCGCCGGCCCGCCGACATCCGACCCGCGCATCTCGAGGAAGCGCTTCAGGCGCACTTCGGGAAAGGCGGTGGAGGCGTGGTTCGCCCAGTCCGAGACCGTGGCGTACTCGCCCGGGAGCTGGGGCAGCTTGCCCGCCATCAGGTCGCGGAAGGAGGCGCCGGAGACGTCGTGGTAGGTGTCGCCCCGCTTCACGAAGTACATCGGCATGTCGAGCAGCCAGTCGACATAGGTCTCGTAGCCGAAGCCGGGCTGGAACGCCTCGGGCAGCATGCCGGTGCGGTCGCCGTCGGTGTCGCGCCAGATCTCGGAGCGTCGGGAGAGGAAGCCGTTGGGACGCCCGTCGGTGAACGGCGAATTTGCGAAGAGCGCCGTCGCCACGGGCTGGAGGGCGAGCGACGCGCGCATCTTGCGCGCCATGTCGGCCTCCGAGCAGAAATCGACGTTCACCTGCACGGTCGCCGTGCGCAGCATCATGTCGAGGCCGAGGGTGCCGACCTTGGGCATGTAGCCGGCCATGATGCGATAGCGGCTCTTCGGCATCACGGGGGTCTCCTCCCGCGTCCATTTCGGGCTCATCCCCAGGGTGAGGAAGCCGATTCCGTGCGGCTCGGCGGCGCGCGCCGCCGCATCGAGGTGCATCTGTAGCTCCCGCGCCGTGGCATGGACGTCGGGAAGCGGCGCGCCGGAGAGCTCGAACTGTCCGCCCGGCTCGATCGAGATGGCCCCGCCCTCGGCGCCCGCCAGCCCGATGATATTGCCCGTATCAATGATGGGCTCCCAGCCCGTCTCCCGCGCGAGGTCTTCGAGAAGCGCCCGGATGCCGTGCTCGCCCGCGTAGGGCACCGGTCCACGGCTCTCGCGATAGAAGGGGATCTTCTCGTGCTCCGTCCCGATCGCGAACTGGTCGCGCGGTTTCTCGCCCTCGGCGAACCACGCGATCAATTCGGCGCGCGTGGTGAGCGGGGTCGTGTCGGACGTATCGCGCGCCATGCGCTGCCTCGTGGTGCGGGATCGTTCGGGGGAGCGAGGGGCCGCGCCGCTCATCTGCGCCGTCGAGCCCCTCGGTCTGATGTCGTGTCCTTAATCCAGCCCGCAAGGCGCGACAACGCGAGGCACGCGCGGGGCACCGGCTCCGGACCGGTGCCGCGTGCCGTCCCGGACGACCCGATGTGCGCCCGCGCACGCGGATCCGGCCCTCAGCGGGCGTCGCCGAGGATCGCCTGGACGAGGGCCATCACCGCCACGGCCGCCGTGTCCGCCCGGAGGATGCGCGGCCCGAGAGACAGGGCCACCGTGTTCGGACGCCCCACGATGAGGTCGCGCTCCTCCGGCGCGAATCCGCCCTCGGGTCCGACGAGCACAGCGAGGGGCGGCGGGCTCGCGGGATCCGCCGCCCCGCGCAGCGCCGCGACGGGGTCGGCCACGGCCGCATCCTCGTCGCAGAAGACGAGGAGCCGGTCGGGTTCGAGGTCGGCCAGAGCCGCGCGCAGGCGGGCCGCCTCGGGCAGGTCGGGGATCGCCAGGATGCCGCATTGCTCGGCGGCCTCGATCGTGTTCGCCCGCAGCCGCTCCGCGTTAATCCGCTCGCCCTGCGTGTAGCGGGTGAAGACGGGGCGGATGGTGCCCGCTCCCATCTCGACGGCCTTCTGGGCGAGGTAGTCGAGGCGGGCGCTCTTCAGGGGCGCGAAGAGGTAATGCAGGTCGGCCCGGTCCGGCTGGGGCCGGGTCTGCGCCTCGAGCAGGAGGTCGGCGCTCTTGCGGCCGGTCGGGTCGAGGCGGCCCCGCCACTCGCCGTGTCGCCCGTTGAAGACGAGGACCGGGTCCTCCGGGCTCCGCCGCAGCACGGTGAGGAGGTAGTTTGCCTGCGCCCGGTCGAGGGGCAGGCGCGCGCCCGCCCCGAGATCCGCCTCGACGTAGAGGCGGGGAGCGGTGAAATCGTAGGCGGCCATGGCTGCGAAGTCGCGCGGCCGCGCCGCCCTGTCAACGCGGCCCCGGGAGACGTTGCAAAAACGTTACGCCCGCCGCTTTTTGCCGAATTGCCCACGGCCGAGGGCCGCCACCGGTTTGCGGCTCGAAAGACGCCACATTCCTATGCAGAACCGAAGCCCAGCAGAACTGAACGAGCCTGGTCCGGCCGGCGGGCGGACGATCGCGCGAGCCCCGCGCGGCAAAGCCCGCATCTCGAGAGACCGGCGCCTAGAGGGAAGACGGCATGTTCACGAAATCCATCGCCACGCTCGCCGCCGGACTGACGGGCGCACTTCTCATCGGCGGCGCGGCCCTCGCGCAATCGGCCGATTGCGGCGCGATCCAGCAGACGCTGAAGACCCGGCAGGACCTCGTGGCGAAGGCGAACGCGGCCTCGCAGTCGAAGAAGAAGATGACGCCGCAGGAGGCCTGCGCCCTGTTCGGCAAGCTGCAGTCGAACGGCGCCGAGGGCGTCAAGTGGATCGCCGCCAACAAGGAATGGTGCTCGATCCCCGATTCCTTCGCGGAAGGCTTCAAGGCCGACCACGTGAAGGTGTCGGGCATCCGCACCAAGATCTGCTCGGTGGCGGCTCAGGCGTCCAAGATGGAGGCGCAGGCCCGCGCGCAGGCCGCGGCGGGCGGGGGCACTCCGGGTGCCGGCGGCCTCCTCGGCGGACCGGGCCTGAGCGGGTCCTTCAAGATGCCGCAGGGCGCGCTGTAAGAGGGAACGCGTCCGATTCCCTGAACCGAGACGCGCGCCACCTCCCGGCGAGTCGGGAGGAGTGCGCGGTGCCGATGAACAGCCAGCAGCGATTCCCGTGTCTCAGCGTCCCGTGTCCCCGGTGAGCGACCTCCGCCGAGAGGAGGGCCGGGTCGCGGACGCGGTCGCGGGACACTGGGTCGACCGCCTCGCCCCGCTTCGCGCGCGGCCCTACCTGCGGCTCGCCCGGATCGACCGCCCGATCGGCTGGTGGCTCCTGCTCCTGCCCTGCTGGTGGTCGGCGGCCCTTGCCGCGGTCGCGGACGGGCAGCCCTATCCCGATCCCCGGCACCTCGCCCTGTTCCTGATCGGCGCCGTCGCGATGCGGGGCGCCGGCTCGACCTACAACGACATCGCCGACCGCGACCTCGACGCGCAGGTCGAGCGCACGCGCTCGCGCCCCCTCCCCTCAGGGCAGGTGAGCGCGAAGGCGGCGGCCCTGTTCCTGGTGGCGCAGTCCCTGATCGGGCTCGCGGTGCTGCTGCAGTTCAACGGGGCGGCGATCCTCGTCGGTATCGCCTCCCTCGTGCCCGTGGCGATCTACCCATTCATGAAGCGCGTCATGTCGATGCCGCAGGCCGTGCTCGGCCTCGCCTTCGCCTGGGGCGCGCTGATGGGCTGGGTCGCCGTCTTCGGGCGGCTCGATCTGCCGGCCGGCCTTCTCTACGCGGGCGCGGTCGCCTGGGTGATCGGCTACGACACGATCTACGCGGTGCAGGATATCGAGGACGACGAGATCGCGGGCATCCGTTCCTCGGCCCGCCTGTTCGGGCAACGCCTCCGCCTCGCGGTCGGGCTCTGCTACGGGGTGTGCGCCCTGCTCGTCGCGCTGGCGGCGCTCGCCGCGGGAACGGGGCCGGTGGGCTTTCTCGGGATCGCCCTGTTCGCCGCCCATCTCGGGCGGCAGGTGCTGCGTCTGCGGGACCGCGACGGGCGGGGGGCGCTCGCCCTCTTCCGCTCGAACCGCGACGCCGGGCTGATCCTGTTCGCCGGGCTCGCCCTCGACGCGATGCTCAGGGCCTGGGCCGCCTGAACCGTCTCAGGAACGGGCGATGATCTCCTTCTCGCCCCGGTGGATCAGCGGGCGCACCGGCAGGCGGCCGGTCTTGCGGCGCACGAGGAAGCGGGGGCGGCGGTCGCCGAGGAGCCCGCAGCGGCGGCGCATCCGGGTGGTGCCGAGCGCGACGCGGCCGATCTGGCGGGAAACGAGGCTCAAGGCCCCGTCCTCGCGGATGATCATCCGGGGAAGGCCGGTCTTGGCGGACAGGTCCCGCCAGACCGCCACGACGTCCTCCTCCGCGAAGGGGCCGAGCCGCGACAGCACCTCGCCCTGGTCGTCCACGAGGACCAGATCGAACCGGTCCTCGCCGCAGCTCTCCGCGTCGTCCCCCGCGAAAGCGAGGGCGATCCCGGTCGGCCGGGCGGCGCCGGACAGCGTGCCGAGGATCGGCAGCGGCGAGGCGGCGAAGACGGGAGATTCCGCCGAGGCCGGAGCGGGGCTGTGCGCGTTCATGCTCTGATAAGTGTTCATCTGCCTGACGCCCTGATGCAAGTGGCGATCTCTGCCGGATCGTCCGTTATGCCAAGCAAAATCGCGTCGAACCTCCTCAGGCGACCTTAAGAGTGAGCGTTAAGCGATGGTGGAGATGCCCCTGAAGCTCGGAATGCTCAACGCTTCCTTGCCCTGATCGGGACAAAGCCGGCGTATCCCATTCTGCGCGGCGCTCCTTGTGACGAATCGGACCGCGACCTAGTTTCGGCTTGCACTCGGCATGAACCATGCCGCACCCTTCGCCGGGAGCGTCGCCACGGTGAGCCGGGACGCCGCCGACCCGCCGTCCGCACGATGCCGCCGAGGCCCGTGCGGACAGACAGCTCCGCCCGATCCGGACTTTCATGCCCGACACGATGTCCCCCGAGGCCGCGCAGGCCGTGATGCCGGCCTTGCGGGAGGCGGTCCACGAGGCCGCCTCCCTCGCCCTGCCGCACTTCCGGCCGGGCGCGCAGACGCGCGCGCGGATCTGGTCGAAGGCGGGCGGCTCGCCCGTGACGGAGGCCGACGTCGCGGTCGATGCCTTCCTGAAGGTGCGGCTGAGCCAGATCGTGCCGGCCGCCGCGTGGCTCTCGGAGGAGACGCGGGACGATCCCGTCCGACTCAAGGCCGATCTCGTGTGGATCGTGGATCCGATCGACGGCACCCGCGCCTTCCTGTCGGGACATCCCGACTGGTCGATCGCGGTGGGTCTACTTGCGGGTGGGGAGCCGCTCGTCGGGATCGTGCACGCGCCCGCCAGCGGCCATTTCTACGAGGCGGTGGCGGGCTTCGGCGCCACCCGCGACGCGGCGCCGATCCGGGTCTCGGACCGCGCCACGCTTCCCGCCGCCCGCGTCACGGGCCCGAAGCCCATGATCGAGCGTCTCGCGCGCGGACTCGCCCGCGAGGGGGTCGAGCCGGACTTCGTCCGCGTCGACCGTGTGCCCTCTCTCGCGCTCCGGGTCGCCCGGGTCGCGGAAGGCAGCATCGATGTGGGTCTGGTCTCGTCGGACGCGCGGGACTGGGATCTTGCCGCCGCCGACCTGATCCTGCGCGAGGCGGGCGGGTCGGTCTGCGACCTCGCCGGCCGGCGCACGATCTACAACCGGGAGAACCCGGTGCACGGCGAACTCGTCGCCGTGCCGGAAGGGTTGCTCGCGCCGGCGATCGCGGCGCTCACCGCGTGAACCGGCCTCAGGCCCGCGCCTCGCGCAGCGAGACGGCGGCGGGTGCGAGGCCGAAGCGCTCGGCGAGATGCCAGCGCAGTTCGCGAGGGGAATGGTAGTTGTAGGAACGATCGATCACGTGGCTGAAATCGGTGCCGGGCGTGCCGGCATTCGGGGCCTGGTTCAGGCGAGCCACGCGGAAGGTCGCGGCGTCGGTGACGGGCGACCGGGCGCTTCTGCGCCGGGTGAACTCAAACTGCATGTCGTTTTTTCTTATGTCCTGGTGACCGGATATTCGCTCTGCGGCGAAGCCCGGACTCGTTTCTGTTTTCGGGTGTTCCGCATCCGGCGCGACCGGACCCGTTGGGAGCGTCGGCGGCGTCGGAGGCTTTGGGCTTGGCGTTGGAGCCCTTCAGGAACGCCAGCCCGCCGGAGCGGGCTGGCGCTGGACGATCGCTTTCAGATCAGGCCGCCTGAAGGTTGCCCGCGGCGTCCTTGCCGCTGCGCTTGTCGGTCAGGATCTCGTAGGAGATCTTCTGACCCTCGACGAGATTGCGCATGCCTGCGCGCTCGACTGCGGAGATGTGAACAAACACATCCTTGCCGCCGTCATCGGGCTGGATGAAGCCATAACCCTTGGTCTCGTTGAACCACTTCACAGTGCCGGTATTCACGAATAGAACCTCGTATCGTCCATTGGCCGACATCGCGTGCCCACGCGGGGCTCGCGCTGTGACCTCTTCCGTAGTTTGTCGGAGCGGCGGGGCTGGAGACGCAAGACCTTTAAAGCGCCCGTCTCACCAATAGCCCCCCGAGACCCTATGTAGGCGTTTCATGCGGCCGCAACAAGGCGTCGGCGGCTCGACGATCCGCTTCGGAGCCGCCGCGACAGGGGTAGCCCGGGTCCGCGACCCTGGGTTTTTCGCGCCGCAGCGTGCATATATGAGTTCGGCTCCAGGCAGTTAGGCGATCCATGGCGGGTATCTCGGTTTCCCTCGAAGGCGGCAACATCCAGCTCTCGTTCCAGAAGGACGATCAGGCCACCGCCGTCGTGATGGACGCCCGGGCGGCCCGCGCACTCGTGCGCGCCGTAGGCCAGCTTCTCACCGCGATCGACGAGACCGACGAGTCGGACCTGCCCGAGGAGATGGGCGAGGAGGAAGTCGCCATGCTCGACGTGACCTCGTCCGCCATCGAGGTCGGCACCGACGAGCAGGGCCAGGCCGTTGTCGCCCTCCAGGCCGGCGCCCTGCCCCCGTTCCAGCTGCGCCTGACGGACGAAGAGGCCCGCCACGTCGCGACGAGCCTCTCCGAGATCCTCAACGCCCCGCGCGACGTGCGCGCCTCGCATGGCGGCCATTGAAGCCTACAGGCGCACGCCCGGGTCGGTGGGATTGCCGGGCAGGTAATCCGGCTCGGAGCCGGGCCCGGCCGGTTCGTCGATGCCGGGATCGTCGACCGGATAAGGGGTGCGCGGCCCGGTCGGTCCCGTGTCCGGCAGGTCGTCGGGCTGGGGCGGCGGCGGAAGGTCGCCGGGGATGTTGCCGCCGGGCGTGGGTTCGGGTGTCGGAAGGCCGGGGTTGGCCATGCGAAGCCTCCTCCATCATGTTGGGGTATACCGGGTCAACGGGGCCGTCTCCCGAGCGGTTCCGCCTCCGTTCCCGCTCGAGGGCGCGCGATGACCTGCGGCGGCGGGCCAGGCGCGAGAGGCCGGAACATCCGGAGCCAGCCGCGGTTTGCGCCTCCAGTTCCCCAACATGGAGGTATGACCCATGGCCGACATCAAGCAGGCCAAGATCCTGATTCTCGCCACCGACGGCTTCGAGGAGAGCGAGCTGACGGTGCCTCAGGCCAAGCTCAAGGAGGCGGGCGCGACCGTCCACGTCGTCGCTCCGCAATCGCGCCAGTCGAAGGATTCGATCCGCGGCTGGGACAAGACGGACTGGGGCAAGAGCGTGCCTGTCGACAAGGACGTGGAGAGCGTGAACGCGGGTGATTACGACGCCCTCGTCCTGCCGGGCGGCCAGATCAATCCGGACAAGCTGCGGCTCGAGCCGAAGGCCCTTGACGTGATCAAGGGCTTCCTGACCTCAGGCAAGGTCGTGGCCGCCATCTGCCACGCGCCGTGGCTCCTGATCGAGACGGGCGCCGTGAAGGGGCGCCAGCTCACCTCCTTCGCCTCGATCAAGCGCGACGTGGTGAATGCCGGCGGCACTTGGCAGGACAAGGCGGTCGTGACCGACCACGGCATCATCACGAGCCGCAACCCGGGCGATCTCGACGCCTTCTGCGCGAAGATCATCGAGGAGGTGCAGGAGGGCAAGCACGAGGCCCGCCAGCTCGCGGCCTGAGACCGGGCGGCCCGCGCCGGGCGCTGAGGACACGCCGCGTCAGGCGCGCCCATAGCATCGCCCCCTTCGTCTGAGGCGTTGGCGAGAGGGTCCGCCTCTCGTCAGCGCTTGGCCACTGCCTTCTGCACCTTCGGCTTGTCGCCGGTCGTGCTCGCGATCAGCGCCGACAGGTGGTCCTGGTCGAGGCCGCGGCTCACGGGCTCGGCCGGCGGCCGAACCGCGCCGGAGCGCGCGGGCGCGATCGATCCCGTGGTGACGGGGTCCGGGATCGAGGCGACGGGAGCCGGGCGTGCGGCGGGCTCGCGCTGAACGCGCAGCGCCCAGTGCGCCGCAGTGGACAAGGCCGCGATCGCCAGGATCGCCTTGATGCCGCCGGAGAGGAGGCGCCGCATGATGGGTAACCTGAGGATACGCGGTGGAACGCGGCCGGTTTCACGGCCGGTTCCAGCTTCGCTCAGGAGCGTGAACGAAGCCGCAAGGCGCGCCGGGCTCGCCGGTCCCGGAATGGCGCAGGCAGCCGCGTGGATAGGCAGGTGGGCCATGCGCCAAGGCCCGCGGTTCCTGTTCCCCGCGCTCCCGACACCCCTGCAGCTACTCGGCCCACTGAGCCTCACAGGAGGGGCGCAGAGAACTGGTCCGCGCCGTCCCGTCACTGCCGGCCCCGCCACCATGCAGGCCCGAGAGGGCTCGCGAAACCGTCGGACGCATCGGTTGCTGGGGAGTGCCGATGTAGGGGGTGGCATCGAGCCGGGCAACCGCGGATCGACGATTCGGCAACGCTGTGACGATCCGCCGGCCCGCCGCACGAAAAAGGCGCCCGGTGCGAGGCACCGGACGCCCGATCGCGTCGGCCGGGGCCGGGCTTAGCGCAGCGAACCGCAGAAGCGCTGGATGCGGTGACAGGCCTCCTCCAGCGTCTTGTTCGAGGTCGCGTAGGAGATGCGCAGGTTCGGGCCGAGGCCGAAGGCCGAGCCGTGGACGGCGGCGACGCCCTCCGCCTGGAGCAGTTCGGTCACGAAATCCTCGTCCGTCTCGATCGTCTTGCCCGACGGCGCCTTACGCCCGATCGTCTCGGCACAGGACGGGTAGACGTAGAAGGCGCCCTCCGGCACCGGGCATTGCAGCCCCTTGGTCTGGTTCAGCATCGAGACCACGAGGTCGCGCCGCTCCTGGAAGGCCGCCTTGAAGCGCGCGAGATGCTCCTGCGTGCCGTCGAGCGCGGCGACAGCCGCCCATTGCGAGATCGAGGAGGCACCCGAGGTCTGCTGGCCCTGGACGAAGTCCATCGCCTTGATCAGGTGCTCGGGACCCGCCGCGTAGCCGATGCGCCAGCCCGTCATCGCGTAGGCCTTCGAGACGCCGTTCATGGTGAGCGTGCGCTCGTACAGGCCGGGCTCGACCTGGGCCGGGGTGACGAACTCGAAGTCGCCGTAGGTCAGGTGCTCGTACATGTCGTCGGTGAGCACCCAGACGTGCGGGTGGCGCATCAACACGTCGGTGATCCGCTTCATCTCGTCCCGCGTGTAGGCGGCGCCCGACGGGTTCGAGGGCGAGTTGAGGATGATCCACTTGGTCTTCGGCGTGATGACGCGCTCGAGATCCTCAGGCTGGAGCTTGAAGTCGTGCGCCATGTCGGTATCGGCGAAGACCGGGGTCGCGCCGCACAGGATCACCATCTCCGGGTAGGAGACCCAGTAGGGGCGCGGGATCACGACCTCGTCGCCGGGGTTCAGGCTCGCGAGGAGCGCGTTGTAGATGACGTGCTTGCCGCCGGTCCCGACGATGGTCTGCGAGACCTTGTAGTCGAGCCCGTTCTCGCGCTTGAACTTCTTGACGATGGCCTCGCGCAGCGGGTTGATGCCGGAGACCGGCGGGTACTTCGTCTCGCCGCGCCGGATCGCCTCGATCGCCGCTTCCTTGATGTGGTCGGGCGTGTCGAAATCGGGCTCGCCGACCGACAGGCTGATCACGTCCATCCCCTGCGCTTTCAACTCGCGCGCCTTCTGCGTCATCGCGATGGTCGCGGACGGCTTCACGCGGGAGAGGGCGTCGGCCAGAAAGCCCATGGGATGGTACTCCGATCGAAAATTCAGGTGGTGTGCCAGGTTCCAGGCGGCGCGGACCCTAGTCGCGGGCGCTGCCAGGGGCAAGGTGCGGGGATCGCGCTCCGCCCGCGAATGTCATGCTTGGCCGGAATGGCGGGACCGACCGGGGCGGCCCCTGCGTGGGGCTCGCAGGAAGGCCCGTCCCTCCCCATCTGGCGGGCATGATCGCGATCTCCGTCCTCGACCTCTCATTCGTGATCGCTGGCGCGAGCCCGGCGCAGGCGCTCCAGGACTCGATCGCCCTCGCCCGCCACGTCGACGGGCTCGGATTCACCCGTTTCTGGCTTGCCGAGCACCACGCCCTGCCCTCGGTCGCCAGCCCCGCGCCCGAGATCATGATCGGCCAGATCGCCGCCGCGACCCGGCACCTGCGCGTCGGCTCCGGCGGCATCATGCTGCCGAACCACCCGCCGCTGATGGTGGCGGAGCGCTTCAAGATGCTCGAGGCGCTGTTCCCCGGCCGCATCGACCTCGGTCTCGGGCGGGCCCCCGGCACCGACGGCATCACCGCGCAGGCGCTGCGGCGGCGCGAGGTCCCGCGCGGGGGCGACGACTTCCTCGACCGGCTGCAGGAGTTGCTGCTCTGGGAGACGGGCGGCTTTCCCGAGGGTCATCCGTTTCGCCAGGTGGAAGTGATGCCCTCCGGCGTGCCGCTGCCGCCGCTCTTCCTGCTCGGCTCCTCGGATTACAGCGCCCATCTCGCCGGCCAAGTCGGCACCGGCTTCGCCTTCGCGCAGCATTTCGCGGCCTTCGAGTCCGAGGCCGCCATGCTGGCATATCGGCGCGGCTTCCGCCCCTCCCCCTGGCGGGAACGGCCCCACGCCATCCTCGCCGTCGCGGCTGTCTGCGCGCCCACGGACGCGGAGGCGGAGCAACTCGCCCGCAGCGCCGAACTCGCGACGCTCCGGCGCGAGCGGGGCGAGTATCTGCCTCTGCCGAGCCTGGAGGAGGCGCAGGCCCATCCCTACACGCAGGCCGAGCGCATCCGCCTGGAGCGGGGGCGCGCCCGGCTGCATGTCGGCTCACCCGAAACCCTGCGGGCTCGCCTCGGCGCGCTGGCAGACGCGACCCAGGCCGACGAGATCATGGTGTTCTCGGCAATCCACGATCAGACGGCGCGGCGCCGATCCTACACCCTTCTCGCCGAAGCATTCGGCCTCGGCGCAGGGGTGGCCGCCTGAGATGGCTCACCAGCGGCAGACGCGCCGCGGACCGAACGGCGTCGGGCGGAGAAAGCAGCGTCGCCCATAGAAGGGACGCGGACGGTAGTAGCGGCCCGGGCCCGCAAACGGGCGGCAGCGGCCGTAGGCGCCACGGCCCCAGCCGGGGCCGCAGCCCTGCGCGACCTGCTCGACGAGCGGCGCCGTGCCGGCCAGACCCCGTGCCGCATCGACGCCGAGCGGCGCCGCCTGCGCCGACGAGACGGCTCCGAGACCACCGAGGGCGAGCACGGCTCCGAGAACCGGCATCCAGCGTTTCGACATGGCGACATCCTCCTTCGGGCGTGCCGACCGCACCGATCGCGCGGCCGCAGAACCATCTAGAGGTGCCGAGCCTTGCCGAGGCCTTTGCGCAGCATGACGGTTTAGACAGGTTTCAGGCCGAACCCGAACGGTGAGCCCGCGCCCCGCGAGCCCCGAAACGCCCGATACATCAGAGACCTATTCGTCCGCACAGGTTAATGCGGACCGCTGGCTATCCCCGCTAGATGTCACTGATACGTGATTGGGAGTTGCCATGCCCCGTTACTTCATCGATGCCGCCGTCGGGTCTCGCGGCCACCGCGACACCGAGGGCTTGATCGCTCACGACGATCTGAGTGCACACGAGATCGCCCTCGCGACCCTCCATGATCTGGCGCGCATTGCGACGGCCGAGGGACGGGAGGTGCCGCTCAGCGCCATCGTCCGCAACGAGGAGAACGAACGGCTGTGCACCGTCTCGATGACGATCCGCACGGACTGGTGCCCACAGCGTGACCGGCCTCTCACGAGGATCCTGGAAGACGTCGCCTAACGCATCGGGGGCGGGAACCAGCGCTGCACCGCCTCCGCCGTGTCGGTCGGCTGCGTGTTGAAGCAGAGTTTCGCCTGCGGCGCATGGACGTGGACGACGTTGATCAGCTTCTCGAACAATGGGGTGTTCTCCGCGATCAGGCGGAGGCCCGCCCCGATCACCACCGCGTCGAAGAGCCGGCGGCGCAGGAGTTCCCGGACCACGGATTCGGCCGTCTGCCCGAAATCGACGAGGCAGATCTCGGGCGCGTAGCCGAGCTCCCTGAGACGGGCCGCATCCGCATCGAGACCCGCCCTGACCTTGCCCGCGTCGAGGCCGGGATAGGCGCTGTAGGCGGGTGCCGAGAAGTCGATCAGATCGGGATCAAGGCCGATCAGGACGACGCTGACGGGAGCCATGGCAGCCTCCGGACCGCAAACGCGGCGACGATCGCCGCGCCGGTCGAGGATAGCCCTGGCCCGAGGCCGGGGCCACCGGCCCCGAGACGCTGGCCTCAGCCGCCGAACAGGCGGCGGAGGGTCGCCAGGAACCCGCGGGGCTCCGTCGTCTCGCTGGCCGGTGTGGACGCGCTGCCACCGTGTGAGCGCGGTGCCTGAACGAGCCCGAGGGCCGCCGTGTCGGTGCTCTCGCGATCGATCAGGATCAGGCTGCCCGTGTCGCGGTTCTCGGCGTAGGGGTCGAAGGCAACCGCGCGGTCGAGCGTCAGGGTGACGTCGGCGATCTCGTTGGCCGCGAGCCGCTCGGCCGGACCTGGGCGCCCCGTCTCCGGATCGATGCGGGTGCGGATCGCGCTCACCGTGGCGTTCACGGTCACCGTGCCGATCTTGGCGAGGAGCGTCGATCCGGGTCGGAGCTCCGTCTCGGCCGCCCAGAACAGGCGGGTATCGAGAGTGTCGGAGACCTGGAGCGGCGCATTCGCCGCCGCGATGACGGCCCCGCGGGAGGCGTCCACCTCGTCCGAGAGGACCAGCGTCACCGACTGGCCCTCAACCGCTTCCGCAAGGTCTCCGTCGGCCGTGGCGATGCGAGCGATCGTGGTGGAACGGCCAGAGGGCGCGACGGTGACGCGGTCGCCGGGGCGCACACGCCCGCTGGCGACCAGCCCCGAGAAGCCGCGGAACTCGGAGTTCGGGCGGTTCACCCACTGCACGGCCATGCGGAACGGGGCGGCCTGCGCCTCCTCGTGCACCGGCACCTCTTCCAGATACTGAAGGAGCGGCCCGCCGGTGTACCAAGCGGCGGCGGTGCCCGGCAGCACGACGTTGTCGCCGTTCTTGGCCGAGAGCGGGATCGCGCGGACCTCCGCGAAGCCGAAGGTCGCCGTGAAGGCGTTGAAGCCCGCGAGGATCGCCTCGAACTTGTCCTGCGACCAGCCGACGAGATCCATCTTGTTGACGGCGAGCACGACCCGCCTGATGCCGAGCATCGAGACGAGGAGCGCGTGGCGCCGCGTCTGGCGGGTCAGGCCCTGGCGGGCATCGACGAGGATCACGGCCACGTCCGCCGTCGAGGCGCCGGTGGCCATGTTGCGGGTGTACTGCTCGTGGCCGGGCGTGTCGGCGACGATGAAGGAGCGCTTGTCGGTCGAGAAGAAGCGATAGGCGACGTCGATCGTGATGCCCTGCTCGCGCTCGGCCTGGAGGCCGTCCACGAGGAGCGCGAGATCGACCTCGGCGCCCTGCGTGCCGTGCTTGCGCGAATCCCGCTGAAGGGCGGTGAGCTGGTCGTCGAAGATCTGCTTGGTGTCGTGCAGGAGGCGCCCGATCAGGGTCGACTTGCCGTCGTCGACCGAGCCGCAGGCGATGAAGCGCAGGACTTCCTTGCTCTGGTGCGCGGTGAGGAACGCCTCGTAGCCGAACGCCTCGGGTGACTGATGGATCGTCATCAGAAATAGCCCTCCTGCTTCTTGCGCTCCATGGCGCCGGCGCCGTCCTTGTCGATCACCCGGCCCTGCCGCTCGGACGTGCGGGCGGCGAGCGTCTCGCCGATGATCTCGGGCAGGGTCGCGGCGGGGCTCTCGAAAGCGCCGGTGAGCGGATAATCGCCGAGCGTCCTGAAGCGCACCTGGAGATGGCGCGGGGTCTCGCCGGGCTCGAGGGGCAGGCGCTCGTCATCCACCATGATGAGCTGTCCCTCCCGCTCGACGACAGGGCGCTCCTTGGCGAAGTAGAGCGGGACGATCGGGATCTGCTCCTGCTCGATGTAGAGCCAGATATCGAGCTCGGTCCAGTTCGAGAGCGGGAAGACGCGCAGGGATTCGCCGCGCTTCTTCTTCAGGTTGTAGAGGTGCCAGGGCTCGGCGCGCTGGCGCTTCGGGTCCCAGCGGTGCTGAGGCGTCCGCAGCGAGACGATGCGCTCCTTGGCGCGGGACGCCTCCTCGTCGCGGCGGGCGCCGCCGAAGGCCGCATCGAACTTGTGCTTGTCGAGCGCCTGACGCAGGGCCTGCGTCTTCATCACGTCGGTGTGCACCTCGGAGCCGTGGCTGATCGGGCCGATGCCCTTGGCGAGGCCCTCCTGGTTCGTGTGCACGATCAGCTCGGCGCCGATCTCCGCGGCGCGCCGGTCCCGGAAGGCGATCATCTCGCGGAATTTCCAGGTCGTGTCGATGTGCATCAAGGGGAACGGCAGGCGCCCCGGCGCGAAGGCCTTCAGCGCCAGATGCAGCAGGACCGAGGAATCCTTGCCGATCGAGTAGAGCATCACCGGGTTCTCGGTCTCGGCGACCGTCTCCCGCATGATGTGGATGCTCTCGGCCTCCAGGCGCTGGAGGTGGGTCAGGCGACCGGGTCCGAGCCGTGCGGCCGTGGTCGCGGGGGCGGCGCTCATCGGGCCATCTCCGGTGTCTTGAGGTTCGTGGTTTCGAAGGCGGCCGCTTCCTGGCCGGGCTGCACGCTCGCCTCGGGGACGTGCACGTGCAGGCCGCACTCCTTCTTGGATTCCTGCTCCCACCACCAGCGGCCGGCGCGCTCGGGCTCTCCGACGCGCACTGCCCGGGTGCAGGGGGCGCAGCCGATCGAGGGGAAGCCCCGATCGTGCAGGACGTTGTAGGGGATGAAATTGTCACGCACGAACGCGTCGACGTCCGCCCGCGTCCAGTCGGCGAGCGGGTTCACCTTGATCAGCCCGCGCGCCTCGTCGGCCTCGGCGAGGGGCGTGTCGGCGCGGTTGGCCGACTGACCGGCGCGCAGGCCCGTGAACCAGATGTCGGCCCCCGCGAGCGCCCGCGCCAGGGGCTCGACCTTGCGGAAGCCGCAGCATGCCTGCCTTGCGGCCACCGAATGGCGAAAACCGTTGATGCCCTCCTCCCGGACGAATCGTTCCTCGGCCTCACGCTCCGGCGCGTAGGCGCGGATGCGGATGCCGTAGGCCGATTCGGTCTCGGCCCAGACGTCGTAGGTCTCGGGAAAGAGGCGGCCCGTGTCGAGGGTGACGATCTCCGTGCGGGATCTCGCCATAGCCAGCGCATGCGTCAGCGCCTGATCCTCGATGCCGAGGCTCGTGGTGAAGACGAGGCGGCCGGGCACCCTGCGCTCGACGAGCGCGATGCGCCCGGCGAGGTCGAGGCCGGCCAGCGCCGCGGACAGCTCGTCCGCAGCAAGAGCGAGTTCGCGAGTCATGGGCAATTGATCGGGTATCTGTGGGTACCTTCTTGTCCGGCCCCTGAAATGTTCGCTATAACGAACGGTGTCAAGGCTGGAGCCGTGTCCCGGGCCGGTCTTGCACCGCAGTAGGAAGCCCGACGGCAACCGAGGCGGGTGCCGACAGGTTGCCTGGTCGAGGAAGATCCTTCTCATACCAGGCTCACATCCGTGCGAGCGCGCACCTGCCTTCGTTCACGAGCAAGAGAGGTCCGGCTTGGATTCGATCGACCTGAAGATCCTCGCGCTTCTGCAGCAGGACGCCACGCTCTCCATCGCCGCCATCGGCGAGAAGGTGGGCCTCTCCCAGACCCCGTGCTGGAAGCGGATCCAGCGGCTTGAGGCGGACGGCGTGATCGACCGGCGGGTGGCCGTGCTCGACCCCGTCAAGCTCGGGCTCGGCCTGACCGTTTTCGTCTCGATCGAGACGGCGGATCACTCGAAGGAGTGGCTCGACCGATTCGCCTCGACCGTGGCGGCGATGCCGGAGGTGCTCGAGTTCTATCGAATGGCGGGCGACGTGGACTACATGCTGCGGGTCGTGGTCGCCGACATGCGTGCCTACGACACGTTCTACAAGCAGCTCATCGCGACGCTGCCTCTCAAGAACGTAACATCGCGATTTGCCATGGAGAAGGTGAAGTCGACGACGGCCCTCCCGCTTCCGGCACCGCCGACCAACACCCGCCACGTGCCGGTCCTGGCACTGGCCGGAGAATAAGCTTCTCTTTTGCGTCGCAACAGCGAATGGCTCTTCTACCGCGAGGTCGTTCTGTAAAACGGACATTCCCCGTTGACAGAAGCCGTCGCGCAGACGACATGGTCTCTTGATGTCCCGACAAGCACTCCTCCCCCGCACTGCACCGTTCGGCGATACCGAGCGGGCCAGCCTCGACGCCGTGCTGGGGACGGCGACACCGATCCAGCGGGCATGGCTCGCGGGCTTCCTCGCCGGCCTCGACGCGGCAGGGGGCCAGCCCGCGTCGGCGCCCGCCGCGCCTCCCAAGGCTGCCGAGCCGCTCGCCATCGTCTATGCAAGCGAGTCCGGCAATTCGGAGAAGCTCGCCGGCGATGTGGCGAAGCTCGCCCGCAAGAGCGGCTTCAAGCCCAAGGTGATCGACTTCGCGGATCTCGAGTTGGCGAACCTCGCCAAGGAGAAGCGCATCGTGGCGATCGCCGCGACCTGGGGCGAGGGCGAGCCTCCGGCCCGGGCCGTGCGGGCCTACAACGAGTTGATGGGCGACGGCGCGCCGCGTCTCGACGGAGCCGAGTTCAGCGTCCTGGCGCTCGGCGACACGAGCTATGCCGAGTTCTGCGCCATCGGGAAGGCGCTCGACGAGCGGTTCGAGGCGCTCGGCGCCAAGCGGGCCTTCGAGCGCGCCGACCTCGACCTCGATTTCGACAAGCCCGCCGCGGAGTGGATCAAGGGCGCCCTCAAGGCGCTGGCACCGCCGGCTGCCGCGGCCGACAACGTGGTCGCCGTCGATTTCGCCCGGGGCGGCCACGATGAGGACGCCGAACCGAGCCGCGACCCGGTCGTGGTCGAGGTCGTCGATCATGTGAACTTGAATTCGTCGCGCTCCGACAAGGAGACGATCCACCTCGCGCTCGCGTTCGAGGACGGGGCGCCGGCCTACGAGCCGGGCGACTCGCTGGAGATCTATCCCGAGAACGACCCGCAGCTCGTCGAGGACATCCTGAAGGCCGCGGGCCTCACGGGCGACGAAGCCCTGCGCCGCGCCCTCCTCGCCGAACGCGACATCACCACGCTGTCGGCCACCACCGTCGAGCGTTTCGTCAAGGCGACCGGGCACGAGGAGGCGAAGCGCCTGATCGAGAGCGGGGAGGTTCGCGCCTGGATCGAGGGCCGCCACCTGATCGACCTGATCGAGACCTATCCGGCCAAGCTCACGGCCGAGCACCTCAACGCCGTCACCCGGCCCCTGCCGCCGCGGGCCTACTCGATCGCATCCTCGCGCAAGGAGGTGGGCGACGAGGTTCATCTCGTGATCGCCGCCGTGCGCTACGAGACCCACGGCCGGTCTCGGTCCGGCGTCGCCTCGGTTCACGTGGCCGACCGGATCCGGAACGGGGCCAAGCTCCGCGTGAAGCTGAAGCCGAACCGCCACTTCCGCCTGCCGGCCGATCCCGCCACCGACATCATCATGGTCGGCCCCGGCACCGGCGTCGCCCCCTTCCGCGCCTTCGTGCAGGAGCGCCGCGCCGCCGAGGCGCCCGGCCGGTCGTGGCTGTTCTTCGGCGACCGCCATTTCACCCACGACTTCCTGTACCAGCTCGAATGGCAGGACGCGCTGGAAGATCGCTCGCTGACGCAGATCGACGTCGCCTTCTCGCGCGACCAGCCCGAGAAGATCTACGTGCAGGACCGCCTGTTCGAGCGCCGCAGGGAGCTCGTGGAATGGCTCGATGCGGGCGCCCACCTCTACGTCTGCGGCGATGCGAAGAACATGGCCAAGGACGTGCGGGCGGCCGTCGTCAGGTCCTACGCCGACGTGAAGGGCCTCTCGGATGCCGAGGCCGAGGCTGCCGTCGCGGGCCTGGAGCGGGCGCAACGCTATCAGCAGGACGTGTACTGACCCGCTGCCGTCGGGATTTCCCTCCCCTCGCGGGGACGGGCCTCAGGGGTCGAGGGCGTTCCGCACAGAGCGATGCGGTCCTCTCGATCCCTTCCCACCTCCTCCCTCCTCCCCACGAGCGGGCGGAGACGCTATCACCGGACCGCCGCCATGACCGACCGCAAGCCTCCCTCCGAGCGGGTCTACGAGACGCCGCCGACCGACCGGCCCATCTCCGAGGCGGAGGCCGCGCGGACGGCCGGGCTTGCCCATAACGAGCACATCAAGATCGCGAGCGGCTATCTCCGCGGCACCCTGGCCGACGGGCTTCTCAAGCACGCCACCGGCGCCATCTCGGAAGATGACGGTCAGCTCGTGAAGTTCCACGGGATGTACCTGCAGGACGACCGGGACCTCCGGCCCGAGCGCACCAAGAAGAAGCTCGACAAGGCCTACAGCTTCATGATCCGGCTCCGCATCGCGGGCGGCGTCGTGACCCCGAAGCAGTGGCTGATCCTCGACAACATCGCCACCACCTACGCCAACGGCACGCTGCGGGCGACGACGCGGCAGACCTTCCAGTATCACGGCGTCATCAAGTCGAACCTGAAGCGGACGATGGCCGGCATCGACGCGGCGCTCCTCGACACGATCGCCGCTTGCGGTGACGTGAACCGCAACGTGATGGCGGCGACGAACCCGGCGCAGACCGGCGCGCACCAGGCCGCCTACGACCTTGCCAAGACCATCTCGGATTCGCTGCTTCCCAAGACGAACGCGTGGCGCGAGATCTGGCTCGATGGCGAGCGGGTGATCGGCGGCGAGGATGCGGCGGAGGTCGAGCCGATCTACGGCAAGACCTACCTGCCGCGGAAGTTCAAGACCGTGATCGCCGTGCCGCCCTCGAACGAGGTCGACATCTTCGCCCACGATCTCGGCTTCATCGCGATCCTCGACAAGAAGGGCAAGGTGACGGGCTGGAACGTCACCGTCGGCGGCGGCATGGGCATGACCCACGGCGAGACCGACACCTTCCCGCGCACGGCCGACGTGATGCTGTTCTGCGAGCCTGCCGACGCCCTGAAGGTCGCCGAAGCGGTGATGACGGTCCAGCGCGACTGGGGCAACCGCAAGAGCCGCAAGAACGCGCGCCTGAAGTACACGATCGAGCGCTACGGCCTCGCGGCCTTCCGCGCGGAGGTGGAGAAGCGCGTCGGCAAGAAGCTCGCCGATCCGAAGCCCTTCAAGTTCGAGAGCAACGGCGACCGCTACGGCTGGGTCGAAGGCGAGGACGGGCGCCACCACCTCACCCTCTACGTGCCCTCCGGCCGCGTGAAGGACATCGAGGGCGGCCCGCAATTCCTTTCGGGCCTGCGCCGCATCGCCGAGGTGCACGAGGGCGATTTCCGGCTGACCGGAAACCAGAACGTGATCATCGCGAACGTCCCGGCGGCCAAGCGGGCCGAGATCGACGCGCTCGTCGAGGAATACGGCCTGACGAAGGGCGCGGGCGCCCTGCGCCGGAACAGCATGGCCTGCGTCGCGCTGCCGACCTGCGGCCTCGCCCTCGCCGAGAGCGAGCGCTACCTGCCCGACCTCATCACCGAGCTCGAGGAGAGCCTCGCCCGCCACGGCTTGGCGGAGGACGAGATCACCATCCGCATGACGGGCTGCCCGAACGGCTGCGCCCGCCCGTTCATCGCCGAGATCGGCCTCGTGGGCCGCGGGCCCGAGCGCTACCACCTGTATCTCGGCGCCGCCTTCGACGGGTCTCGCCTCGGCAAGCTCTACGCCGAGGACGTGACGGCGGCCGAGATCCGTCCGACGCTCGAGCCGCTCTTCGCGGCCTATGCGAAGGAACGCACGACAGGCGAGCGCTTCGGCGACTACCTGATCCGCGCTGGCTACGTGGCCCGCACGATCAACGGTCCGGACTTCCACGAGCAGACCGGATCGCTGAAGAGCGCAGCCTGACGCTCACCCCTCGCCTGCCCCCTCGGGGGCAGGTCACCCTGCCCGAAAGGCCCGATGCAAGCTCGGCAGTAGAGGCAGCCGCCGCAACTGCCGAGCTTCAGTTCGCGCACGCGAAAATGCTTGGCGCTCCGTGAACCGTTGCTTGAGCCGGCCGTTGTCAGCTTGAGTTCGCTGGGAGGGGCACATGGCCAAGCACGAGATCCTCGGCTTTTTCGAGCATCGCCGGGACGGCGCCTGGGTCTGCGTGAAGCCGTTCACGCTGACGACGAAGAGCGCCAGCGTCGACATTCGGCAGGGCATGCGCTTCGATTACGGCAAGCGCGTCGGCGGGGTCGACCTCGCGGAATACCTCGAACAGCTCGGGTCGCAATTCGGCTCCTGAGCCGTCGGCGCGGTACGGAGGCTGATCAGGCCGGCCCTCGCGGGACGCGCGGCCTTCACGTCTGTCAGAAACGGTAGGCCGTACGGCAGGCGCCCCAGTGGCGTCCCTGAACGCGGATCGGCGCGTCCACCTCCCGCACCATCACGATCTGGCCGCCGACCTCGCGCCGGTAGACCTGCACGGTGGCGGGACGCTGCGAGCGCGCGGCCGTGATGCCGGTTCGATCGTCGAAGATGCGCAGGTTGCGGCTGTTGGCATTGTTCCAGACGGGATCGTCCGGGCGCTGGGGTTGGGAGACCCGTCGGTTATGCACCGGCACGAATCCGTTACGGTCGGCGACGATGCAGAACAGCATGCTCCCGTCGCGCACCAGTTCGGGCTCCAGGATGGGCGGCAGTAGGCGCTCGAGCGGCTCGACCGACCCGGTCCGGTATTGCGGAGGGTTCGATCCGGCGACGGGTCGATACTCCGTGTCGAACAGCGCCGACGGCGCGAGGCGTCCGCCAGCAATCTCGGCCTCCATCAGCGTGCTGATGCGCTCCGCCAGATCCTGCGCCCGAACGATCAGCGGCCGGTAGGCCGTCTCGATCTCCGACAGCTTCTCCTGAAGCCGGGCCTGCTCCCCGGGGGCGACCTCGCCGAAAGCGCAGTGCAACCCCATCGCGCTCACCGAGACGATGGTCGCCGGCAGAGGGCCAATTCCATCGAGCCCGAGCACCAACCGGTGACCGACCGGCAGCGCCGCGCCGCCCTCGGGCGCAGCCAGAAGGACGCCGCCCGTGCTGATATCCTGGGTCCGGGTGCGGCGGCCGTCGCCGAGGTCGACACCGAGATCGGCGGGATAGCGGTCGGCGCGACGCCGGTCTCCGATCTCGCTCTGGCGGATCACCGCCACGAAGCGGCGGCCGAGACCCGCAGCCTGCTCGGCGGCTTGACCGGAAGCCGCCTCCATCGCAGCAGCCTGGGCATCGAGGGCGACGGTCGCATGACTCGCTGCACCCGCCTCGACATTGACGGCCGCGACGAGATCGGCCGCCTGCGAGGCGCCCGAGGCGACGCCGGCCACGATCGAGGCCTGCTCGTCCGAGATTCCGCGCACCGTGGCGAAGGCCGGGCGCACCGCGTCGATCGCCTCGGCCACCGACTCGATCGCCGTGCCGGAGGCTGCCGCGCCCTCGCGTAACCGTGCGATCCGGGCACGGACCTCGTCGGCGGCGCGAGCGGTCTCGACGGACAGGGCCTTCACCTCGTTCGCCACCACCGCGAAGCCGCGGCCCGCCTCGCCCGCGCGCGCGGCCTCGATGGTGGCATTGAGCGCGAGCAGATTGGTCTGCCGCGCCACGGCCGAGATGGTATCGACGATGCCGGCGATCTCGTTTCCGGCCTGGGCCAGCGCCGCGACGAGCATCCGCGCCTCGGTACCGCGCAGGCCCGCGTGGTCGAGATGCGTGCCGGCCTCCGTCATCGCGCCCGCGATCCGGCCGGTGGTGGCCGAGAGACGACCGGTCGTCTCCGTGAGGCCGCTGCTCGCGCCCGCCGCAGCCTCGGCGGCATGAGCGAGCGCAGCCATCTGCGCGCGGATGCTGGCGAGCCCGGCCTGCATCTGCTCCACCTCCGATCGCGCCGTGGCGATCGACTGTCCGACGCCTCCGATGGCGGTGAGCACGTCGGCCTCGATCACGTCGAGGACCTCGCTGGCGCCCCGCTCGGCACCGGCCTTCGACGGGGGCGCCTCCTGCAGAAGATCAGCCTGCGGCTGCATGACCGGCTCTGGTGAGGGCGACGGGCGACGGTAGCGCAGGGAGATCGGCATGCCCCTCGATACCACGGCGTCCCTAACGAACCCTTACATCGCAGGAACCATCAAGCATTCGCTCGGCGCATCGGAGCATCCGGCCGCTCCTATTCAGGCTCTGATTAGCGGCAACATCAGCCTGCCACCCGAAACCGAGATCTGGCCCACAACTTGATCTGCGCCGTCATAGGCAAGGAAGAGAGCAATCTTGCAACGTCGCTCGGTTGATCGGCAAGTTCCCTACGGATTTTCTCCAGTGAGGTTTCGATTTGCTCGGGCGGCTCGACGCGTTGCTGCCAGCCGGGATCGGGACCAGCCCGAGTGCGCTGGTGCGGATGGCGATCCGAATGGAGGTCACGCACGGTCGCGGGAGAATCCGGCCTTGAGTCGGCCCTTCAGTCAATCGGCGCCCGAACGGAAGGCGACGGTTTCGGCCGCGACGGTGATGCGGCGACGGCACTTCGCCGGCTATTCGGAATTGTTTCTTCGATGTTGCTTTGACGGCCGGGGGCGCCCCGGCCTAGGTTCCGCCCATGAACCACCCAGTCGAACAGGATCTCGCTGTCGCGGAGGAGAGCGCGCCGACCACGCGCTGCCGCATCCTCGCGACGGCCGAGCGCTTCTTCCGGGAGATCGGCTACCAGAAGACCACGGTCGCCGACATCGCCAAGACGCTGCGGATGAGCCCGGCCAACGTCTACCGGTTCTTCGACTCGAAGAAGGCCATCAACGAGGCCGTGGTGGAGCGGGTGACCCGGGAGGTCGAGGCGCTGATCGCGACGATCGCCGCCACCCCCGGCCTGTCGGCCTCCAACCGCATCGCCGAGATCGTCCGGAGCCTGCACGGCGACTGCCTGGAGCGCTGCCGGGAGAATCCCCGCATCCACGAGATGGTGGAGGCGGCGATGACGGAGAGCTGGGACGTCTGCCGCCACCACGTCGAGCGCATCAGCGCGGTGCTGACGCGGGTGGTGACCGACGGCGTGCGCACCGGCGAGTTCGCCGCCGAGGATCCGGCGATGGCGGCGCAGTGCGTGCACGTCGCGATCGTGCGCTACTGCCATCCGGTCTTGGTCAGCCAGTACCCGAACGGACCGGCGCCGCCGATCGAGGCGATGATCGCCTTCCTGCTGCGGGCCCTGCGGGCGCGGCCGGCGAGCGCCTGACCCGCCTCCTATTCCGAGGCCGGATTGGCGGGCTGCGGGGGTTCGCCGGCACCGGGCTGCTCTCCGTCGTAGCCCTCGATCACGATGAGGTCGGTGTCCGCACCGCCCTTCTGCCGGGCGCGGGCCGACTGGTAGAGGTCCGAGTGCCAGCAGGCGAGCGCGGCCTCGTAGGAGGGGAACTCGATCACGACGTTGCGGGAGCGGGCCGAGCCCGAGACCGCTTCGAAAGCGCCGCCCCGAACGAGGAAGCGGCCGCCGAATTGGGCGAAGGCGGCGCCGTTCGCGGCCGCGTAATCCCGGTAGGCGTCGGCGTCCCGGACATCGACCCGGACGACCCAGTATCCGCGTGCCATCGCGATCTCCTTGATCCTCAAGCCATCTCGGCGACGATGCGGCGGGCCACCCCGGCCGGGTCGGCGGCACCGGTGATCGGGCGGCCGACGACGACATGGTCGATGCCGGCGGCCCGCGCCTCCGCGGGGTTCATCACGCGCTTCTGGTCGCCGAGGTCGCTGCCGGCGGGGCGGATGCCCGGCGTCACGATGAGGCGGTCCGGACCCACCACCGAGCGGACGGAGGCCGCCTCCTCCGCGCTGCAGACGATGCCGTCGATGCCGATCTGGAGGGCCTGGGCAGCCCGCTTCGCGACGAGGTCCGGCACGGGCAGTGCGTAGCCGGCCTCGCGGGCATCCGCCTCGTCGTAGGAGGTGAGGACCGTAACCGCGAGGATCTTCAACGGGTTAGCTCCCCGTCCACGGATCGCCGCGCGCATGGTCTGCGGGTAGGCGTGGACCGTGAGGAAGGTCGCGCCGAGGCCGGCGAGCGAGCGCACCCCCTCCTCCACCGTGTTGCCGATGTCGTGGAGCTTAAGGTCGAGGAAGACCTTGAGGCCGCGCTCCGCGAGCTTCGGCACCAGGGCGAGGCCGCCCGCATAGGCGAGCCGATAGCCGATCTTGTAGAAGGTGGCGGCGTCGCCGATGCGGTCCACCAGCGCCTCGGCCTCGGCCACGTCGCCGAGGTCGAGGGCGACGATCAGGCGGTCGCGGGGGTCGGCGAGAGCGGGCATCGGGCACTCCGGAAGGATGCCGGCAGCGATCACGCGCCGACGCGCCTGTCAATGATCGCGATCATCCGGCTCGCCCATCACCCGTGCAACCTCCGCGCGCAGAACGGGCAGCAGCTCCGCCTCGAACCAGGGATGCCGCTTCAGCCAGCCATTGTTGCGCCAGGAGGGGTGCGGCAGAGGGAGAACCCGGGGCCGGCGCGGCTCGCCGAGGATCTCGCGCCAGCGCGCGACGGTGCCGGTGAGGCCGCCCTCCAGCCGCCCGAGATGCCACCCCTGCGCGTATTGGCCGATCACGAGGATCAATTCGAGATCAGGCAACCCGCTGAAGATCGCATCACGCCAGCGTTCGGCGCATTCCCGGCGCGGCGGCCGGTCGCCGCCCTTGGCATCGAGGCCCGGAAAACACGAGCCCATCGGCACGATCGCGACCCGCGCGGCGTCGTAGAACGCCGCCTCGCCGAGGCCGAGCCAGGCGCGCAGGCGCACGCCCGACGGGTCGGTGAAGGGCTGGCCCGTGCGGTGCGCCCGGGTGCCCGGCGCCTGCGAGGCGATGCAGAGGCGGGCGGTGGCGCTGCCCTGCAGGATCGGCCGCGGCTCCTGCGCCAGGGGCGGCCCGTAGACCGGCGCGTCGCGGCAGAGGCGGCAGGCGCGCAGCCGCGCGGCGGTCTCGTCGAAGGCGGAGAGGATCGGGCGGGGCGGCATCGGTCCGGCCGCAGATGGGCCGCGGCTCCCGAAACGAAAAGACGGCGCGGTGTTGAGCCGCGCCGTCGTGAAGTGGGTCGAAACCTTTGGGGTGAGGCGACCCTGCGCCTCGGGTGCCCGGGGGTCTGTGCGTTTCCTCACACCCCTCCGGATCGCAGGCCGGGATCACACCCCACGGAGGCTCGCGAGGTCGAGAGGCAGCGAGCGCAGGCGCTGGCCGGTCGCGGCGAAGATCGCGTTCGAGATGGCCGGGGCGAGCACCGGCACGCCCGGCTCGCCGATTCCGGTGGGCGCGGCCTGCGAGGGCACGATGTGCACCTCGACGACCGGCATCTCGCTCATCCGGGTCGGCTCGTAGCTGTCGAAGTTCCGCTCCTGCACCACGCCGTCCTTGAGGGTGATGCGGTTGCGCAGCACCGAGGAGAGCGCGAAACCCACCGCCCCCTCGACCTGTGCGCGGATGATGTCCGGGTTGACGGCGATGCCGACATCGACCGCCGCGACGATGCGGTTCACCTTGACGCTCGCCTCCTGCACCGAGACGTCGGCCACCATGGCGACGTAGGAGCCGAAGGATTCGTGGGCCGAGACGCCGAGGCCGTGGCCCTTCTCGCGGGTGCGCTCGGCCCAGTTGGCCTTCTCGGCGGCGAGCTTCAGGGCGGCGGAGAGGCGGGGCGCCTGGTTCAGGAGCGCGAGGCGGTAGGCGAGCGGATCGACGTTGGCCGCGTGGGCGATCTCGTCGATGAACACCTCCATGACCTGGGCCGTGTGGGTGTGGCCGACCGAGCGCCACCACAGGACCGGCACGCCCTCGCGGGCGTTGTGGACCTCGAACCGGTAGGCGGGAAGCGCGTAGGGCGTGTCGGAGGCGCCCTCCACCGTGGTGCCGTCGATGCCGTTCTTGACGATCATCGCCTCGAAGGGAGAGCCGATCATGATCGACTTGCCGACCATCACGTGCTGCCAGCCCGTGATGGCGCCCTTGGCATCGAGGCCGGCGCGCAGCTTGTGGAAGACGGTCGGGCGGTAATAGCCGCCCGTCATGTCGTCCTCGCGGGTCCAGACGAGGTGGATGGGTGCCTTGGCCCCCGTCGCCTTCACGATGCTCGCGGCCTCCGCGAGGTAGTCGGCGCCGGGCGTCGCGCGGCGGCCGAAGGAGCCGCCAGCCCAGAGCGTGTGAAGCCGGACCTTGTCCGTCGTGACGCCGAGGATCGCGGCGATCACCGCCTGCTCGACGGTCTGGAGCTGGCAGCCTGCGTAGACGTCGTAGGTCCCGTCGGAGGCCCGCTCGATCGTGGCGTTGAGGGGCTCCATCGCGGCGTGGGCGAGGTAGGGGAAGCTGAACTCCGCCTCCAGAACCTTCGCCGCGCCCTTGATGCCGGCCTCCGGGTCGCCGCGCTCGGAGGCGACGAGGCCGGGGCGCTTGGCGGTCTCCCGGTACTCGGCGAGGATGGCGTCGGAGGAGCGGGCCTCCGCGCCCGCATCGTCCCAGGTCACGGCGAGGGCATCGCGGCCCTTCATCGCGGTCCAGGTATCCTTGGCGATCACCGCGACGCCGGTCGGGATCGTCACCACGTCGAGGACGCCCTTGACGGCGCGGGCGGCCTTGTCGTCGACGCTCTTCACGCTGGCGCCGAAGCGGGGCGGATGCGCGACCACCGCCGTCACCTGCCCCGGGCGGCGGATGTCGAGGGAGTAGACGGCGCTGCCGTCGGTCTTGGCGACCGAGTCGAGGCGCGGCACCCGCTGGCCGATCAGCCGCCACTCGCCCGGCTGCTTGAGGCGCGGCTCCTGCGGCACCGGCAGGGTCGCGGCGGAGGCGGCGAGCGCGCCGAACCGGGCCTCGCGCTTCGAGGCGGCGTGGCGCACGACGCCGGTCTCGACCGTGATCTCGGAGACGGGCACTTTCCACTGGTAGGCGGCGGCGGCCACCAGCATCTCGCGGGCGGCGGCACCCGCCTTGCGGAGCTGGAACCAGGAATTGGCGATCGCGGTCGAGCCGCCCGTGCCCTGCACCGGCCCCATCAGGGTGTTGTTGTAGAGGGTGGCGTCGGCGGGCGCGAACTCGGTGCGGATCGTCGCCCAATCCGCGTCGAGTTCGTCCGCGAGGATGGTGGCGAGCCCGGTCGTGTTGCCCTGGCCCATGTCGAGGTGCTTGCAGATCACCGTGACGGTGTCGTCCGAGGCGATCCGCACGAAGACGTTCGGCATCGCCTTGACCGCCGAGAGGTCCGGCCCGCCCGCGGCGTAGGACGGCCCCTTCGGGTCGAGGCGGAAGCCGATGACGATGGCGCCCGTCGCGGCGGCGGCGCCGCCGAGGAAGCTGCGGCGGGAGACGCGCGGGGCGCGGCCTCCGGCCTTCGACCGACCGATTGTCAGCATGTCTGTGCTCCAGTCAGGACGAACGGGGATCAAGCGAGGGTGCGGGCGGCTTCGTGGATCGCCGCGCGGATGCGCTGATAGGTGCCGCAGCGGCAGATGTTGCCGTCCATGGCGCCCGCGATGTCAGAATCCGAGGGCTTCGGATTGTCGGTGAGGAGCCCGATCGCCGACATGATCTGGCCCGACTGGCAGTAGCCGCACTGGACCACGTCGAGCTTGCGCCACGCCGTCTGGACCGCCTCGGCCACCCGGCCCGAGACGCCCTCGATCGTCGTGACCTTGCCTTCGCCGACATCGCCGATGCGGGTCTGGCAGGAGCGGACCGGCTGCCCGTCGAGATGGACGGTGCAGGCGCCGCACTGGGCGATGCCGCAGCCGTACTTGGTACCCGTCTTGTCGAGATGGTCGCGCAGCACCCAGAGGAGCGGCGTCTCGGGATCGGCCTCGACCTCGTGGGCCCTGCCGTTGACGGTCAGCTTGATCATCCCGATGCCCTCCGGTCCGGTGAGGATCACCGAGCGGTAGCGTCCCCGCGCGCGCGGCCGATGTGCGGCCGCGCACCTGCCAGGCGATCTCCGCGGGGCGGGGCCTCGGCCGGCGGGGGAGCGTGTCCGGGATGCGGAGAATCCGCACGGTGGCGGCAGCCGGTTCTTAACACATTCATACCATCCTGGGGGTGGTCGCGGTTCGGTACGCCCGCTCCGACCCGTCCAACGGCGCCCTCAGCGTAAACTTCGAGACTGATGTCCGACCTGACTGTCGAGATGGTCCAGCGGGGGCGCGGCCCGTCGGCGGAGGAGGCCAACCGGCGCCGCGGCATCGCCCGCGACATGCGCTCGGCCCGCGAGAAGCTGACCTCCGTCACCGGCCTGGAGCGCGCCTTCGACTACGAGCTGCTGCGCCTCTACGCGCAATACAGGATCGGCGCCGGGATCCCGCTCGGGCTGTTCGCCGTGGCGATGGCCGGCGCCTCGGTGTTCTGGGTGCCGCACGTCGTCGCGGCGACCTGGGCCCTGTGCGTGTTCGTCGCGATCACGCTGATCTCCACCGCGAGCCGCCGCTTCCTGCGCCAGGACCCGGAGGAGGTCTCGCTCGCGCGCTGGCGGCGCCTGTTCGTCGCGGGCGAGGCGGTGCAGAGCCTGTGCTGGGCGGCGATGATCGGGCTCGGCGCCACGGGCGGGCGGACCTTCGCCCTGTTCGGCCTCGTCATCGCGGCGGCGGTCGCGACCATGCTCGCCGCGACCGTGCCGGCGGCCGCCGTCGCCGGCCTCGTGCCGCTGATGCTCGCGACGCTGTCGCTCCTCGCCTTCTCGCAGCACATGGACGCGCTGCTCCTCGTCGCCATGGCGGTCGGTTCGCAGCTCTTCTTCATGGGTCTGGCGCGCCGCCTCTACACCTCGACGGTGGGCGCCCTGCAATCGCGGGCCGAGAAGGACGCGATCTTCGCCGAGCTGGAGCAGGCCAAGGCCAATTCCGACGAGGCGCGGCGGCGCGCGGAGGAGGCGAACCTCGCCAAATCGCGCTTCCTCGCCACGATGAGCCACGAGCTGCGCACGCCGCTGAACGCCATCCTCGGCTTCTCGGAGGTGATGAAGAACGAGGTCTTCGGCCCCCACACCGCGCCGAGCTACCAGGAATACTCGACCGACATCCACGATAGCGGGATGCACCTCCTCAACCTCATCAACGAGATCCTCGACCTCTCGCGGATCGAGGCGGGGCGCTACGAGATGAACGAGGAGGCCGTGCTCCTCGCCCACATTGTCGAGGAATGCCGCCACATGATGGGCCTGAGGGCCCGCTCGAAGGGGCAGACCTTCCACGATTTCGTGGACGATTCCCTGCCGAAGATCTGGGCCGACGAGCGGGCGCTCCGCCAGATCGTGCTGAACCTCCTCTCGAACGCCGTGAAGTTCACGCCGCCGGGCGGCGAGATCACGATCAAGGTCGGCTGGACGAGCTCGGGCGGCCAGTACGTCGCGGTCAAGGACAGCGGCCCCGGCATCCCCGAGGACGAGCTCGGCACCGTGATGTCCTCCTTCGGCCGCGGCTCGCTCGCGATCAAGACCGCCGAGCAGGGCTCGGGGCTCGGCCTGCCGATCGTCAAGGGCCTCGTCGACCTGCACGGCGGCCATTTCCAGCTCGTGTCGCGCCCCCGCGAGGGCACGGAGGTCATCGTCACCCTGCCGGCGAGCCGGGTGATGGACACGCTGCCGGCCGTGGACGTCGAGGCCGAGATGCAGCCCGCGGCCGTGCGGCGGCCCGCCAGGGCCGCCTGAGGCAGGCCCCCGCCTCTCCCGTGTCGGGAGAGGTCGAGCCCGCGGCAGCGGGCCGGGTGGGGAGCACAGGCGCCCGAACGAACCCCGGCGCCCTATCCCGGCAACCCCGCGTCCCCGCCCTGTCCCCCCTCCCGCACGGGAGCACGGCGCGGGCTTCGGACGCCCCCTACGCCTCCGAGCGGCCCGACACCCCCGCCTGCTCGAAGGTCGCCATGTCGCGGTGGCAGGCGAGCGCGCCCTTGAGGAGGCCCATGGCGAGCGCCGCGCCCGAGCCCTCGCCGAGGCGCATGCCGAGCGCCAGGAGCGGCACGAGGCCGAGGCGCTCCAGCACGTCGGCATGCGCGCCCTCCGCCGAGACGTGGCCCGCGAGGCAATGGTCGAGGGCGGCAGGGTCGAGGGCGTGCAGGATCGCCGCCGCCGCGGTGGCGACGTAGCCGTCGAGGATCACGGGCACCCGCTGCAGGCGCGCGGCGAGGATCGCGCCCGCCATCGCGGCGATCTCGCGGCCGCCGAGGCGGGACAGAACCTCCAGCGGGTCGGCGAGGTGGCCGGCATGGTGGGCGAGCGCGGCCTCGACCGCCGCGACCTTGCGGGCGATCCCCGCATCGTCGATGCCGGTGCCGCGCCCGACCCAGTGGCGCGCCTCGCCCCCGTAGAGGGCGGCATAGATCGCGGCCGCGACCGTGGTGTTGCCGATGCCCATCTCGCCGACCGCGAGGCAATCGGTGCCCGCGGCGACCGCCTCCATGCCGAAGGCCATGGTGGCCACGCACGCCTTCTCGTCGAAGGCCGGCCCCACCGTGATGTCGCCGGTCGGCAGGTCGATGGCGAGGTCGAACACCTTGAAGCCGAGCCCGTAGGCCGCGCAGATCTGGTTGATGGCCGCCCCCCCGGCGGCGAAATTGTCGAGCATCTGCCGGTTGACCGCGTCGGGGTAGGCCGAGACGCCCCGCGCGGTGACGCCGTGGCTCCCGGCGAAGACGCAGACGAGGGGGCGGTCGAGGGTCGGGCTCGCCTTGCCCTGCCACGCGCCGAGCCACGCGACGAGGTGCTCCAGGCGCCCGAGCGCACCCGCCGGCTTCGTCAGGCGCGCCTCCCGCTCGGCGACGGCGGCCGCCGCCACCCGGTCCGGGCCCGGCATGGAGGCGATCAGGCCGCGGATATCCGCGAAGGGGCCGGTCTCGGTCATGGCACGAACAATCCTGTGGGCGGGGCCGCTCCCGCGCGAGGCCGGCCGCGGCCGGAGCTATAACGGGGCGGGATGCGGGGGTGAAGGCGAGGCGCGATGGCCGACCAACCGAGGCGCTCCGGCGAGGCCGACATGCCGGGGCTCGACCTCCTCTACGACCTCGCCGCGTGCCTGCGCTTCTTCTCGCGCCTGCCGGTGCCGCGCCTGCCCGGCGAGCCGGACCCGCACCTGCCCCCCGATTTCCGCACGGTGCCCCGGATGCTGCCGCTCGCGGGCCTCGTCCTCGCGCTGCCGGCCGCCCTGGTGCTGCTGGCGGGCCGCGGCCTCGGGCTCGGCCCCTTCCTCGCCGCGACGCTCGCCGTCGCCGCCCTCGTCCTCGTGACGGGGGCGCTCCACGAGGACGGGCTCGCCGACGTGGCGGACGGGTTCGGGGGCGGCGCCACGCCGGAACGGCGCCTCGAGATCATGCGCGACAGCCGGATCGGCGCCTACGGGGGTGCCGCCCTCGTCCTCTCGCTGGCGCTGCGGATCGGCGCGCTGGCGACGCTGCTCGACCGGACCGGGGCGGGGGCCGCCATCGCGATCCTGCTCGCGGCCTCCCTCTCGCGCACGGCGGCGCTCGCCCCGATGGTGCTGCTGGCGCCCGCCCGGGCCGGGGGCGCGGCGGCCTCCGTGGGCCGCCCGACCAAGGCGACGGCGGGACTCGCCGCGGGGATCGCCGCCCTCCTCACCCTCCTGGCGCTCCCCTTCGGCCTGCCCGTCGGCGGGCTCCTCCTGATGCTGCTGCTCGCCATCGGCGCGAGCCTCGCCGTGAGCGGGATCGCCCGCGCCCGGATCGGCGGCCAGACCGGCGACGTGGTCGGCGCCTGCCAGCAGATGGCCGAGATCGCCGCGCTGATCGGCCTGATCGTGGCCGTGCCGATGTGAGGGGCGCGGCGGGCTTGATCCCCCGGCGCCCTTGCGGGCATGGGTGAGCGCATGAGCCTGCCCCCGAAGCCCTCGAGCCCCTGCACCAAGGTCTGCGTCCTCGACGACGCGACGCGCCTGTGCCGCGGCTGCGGCCGCACGCGCGACGAGATCGCGGCCTGGGGCTCGCTCCCCGAGGCGCGGCGCCTCGCCATCATGGCCGGCCTCGAAGCGCGGCTGCGGGATGCCTATCTGACGCCTGCGGAGGTCCCGGCATCCCCGTGACGATCCTCCCAGGCTGAGTCTTCCATGCTGATTCTCGGGCTCATCGTTCTCGGTATCGCGCTCCTCCTCCTCGTCACCGCGGATGGCGGGCGGATCGCGGGCGTGATCGAGCCCGACCAGCTCGCGGGCCTCGCCTCGGGCGTCGCCGTCCTCGCCCTCGTGCTGGCGGGCTTCCGGCACCGCTTCCGCGAGGGCATCGGCACGAACCTGCGCCACCTGCTGATCTGGGGCCTGATCGGGCTCGCCTGCGTCGCCCTCTACGCCTACCGCGACACGGCGCAGGAGGTGGGCGCGCGGGTGATGGGCGAGCTCAACCCCGGCAGCGCCACGATCGGCCCCGGCGGCAGCGTGACGATCACCCGGCGGGCGGACGGACCCTTCGCGGTCAAGGCCGAGGTCAACGGCCGCAGCCAGAACTTCCTGTTCGACACGGGCGCCAGCGCCGTGGTCCTCACCGCCGAGAACGCGGCCGCGCTCGGCATCCGCCCGGGCGAGGACGCCTTCACCACTCGGGTCGCGACGGCCAACGGCGTCACCTTCGCCGCGCCCATCCTCCTCGACAGCCTCCGCATCGGCCCGATCCTCGAGCGGCGCGTGCCGGCGATGGTGAGCCGGCCGGGCGCGCTCGCAGGCAACCTCCTCGGCCAGAGCTTCCTGAACCGCCTGCCCTCCTACGAGGTCCGGGGCGACCGGCTGATCCTGAAGGGCCCGTAGCGGGCGGCTCAGGCCGCCTCCGGCACCTCCCGCGAGACCAGGGAGACCGCCTCCCGCAGGGTCGCGAGATCCGCGCCGGGCCGCATCCCGTGGGTGGCGAGATGGCGCCGGAAGGCCCGGGCGCCCGGGCGCCCGTTGAACAGGCCGAGCATGTGGCGCGTCAGGCTGTGGAGCCGGGCACCCCCGGCGAGCGCCTCGGCGAGGTAGGGCTCGAAGGCCTCGACCGCCGCGAAGGCGTCGGCGACCGGCGCGGCCTCGCCGAACAGCTCCGGATCGACCGCGAGGAGCTCGGCCGGGTCGCTGTAGGCGGCCCGCCCCATCATCACGCCGTCGAGGTCCTCAAGATGCGCACGGGCCGCCGCCACCGTGGCGATGCCTCCGTTGACCGCGACCGGCAGCCCGGGTCGCGCCCGCTTCAGGCGCGCGACGCGGCCGTAATCGAGGGGCGGGATGTCCCGGTTCTCCTTCGGCGACAGGCCCTGCAGCCACGCCTTGCGCGCGTGCACGATCAGCGCGTCGACGCCCGCCGCGACGACGATCTCGGCCAGCGCGTCGAGGGCGGCTTCCGGGTCCTGATCGTCGACGCCGATGCGGCACTTCACCGTGACGGGCACATTGACGGCAGCCTTCATGGCGGCCACGCAATCGCCGACGAGTCGGGGCTCGCGCATCAGGCAGGCGCCGAAGCGGCCGTCCTGCACCCGGTCCGACGGGCAGCCGACATTGAGGTTGATCTCGGCATAGCCGAAATCCTCGGCGATCCGCGCCGCCTGCGCGAGCTCGGCGGGGCCGGATCCGCCGAGTTGCACCGCCACCGGATGCTCGACCGCCGAGAAGCCGAGCAGCCACTCCCGCGGGCCGTGCAGCACGGCGCCCGTCGTCACCATCTCGGTGTAGAGCCGGGCGCGCCGCGACAGGACGCGGTGGAAGACCCGGCAATGCCGGTCGGTCCAATCCATCATAGGCGCAATCGAAAAGCGCCACTCGCTGGAAACGCTGGATTTTTTAGCTTCTGCGGTCACTTACCCCTCGATCCCTGCTGCACCCTTCGCCGCCCTGCCCGGCCCCTGTCGCGCCGACGATACGGCCATGCCTTGGCGCTCGCCTCCATTCTGTCCCAGCGGAGGCCGGTTCGGGCACGGACCTCGTGCGCGAACGGCACGGACGGAGCGACGGGTTATAACGCACAGGTGGCGATGCAACAGGCGGCCGCCAGCGACCGCGAGACCCGGACCTTCGATCGCCCGCCGATAGCCCGCGCCCGGATCGAGACGCGGGAGTGCAACCAGTCTCGGCGCGGCGCCCTCGCCCCGCATCCGACGCGAGCGGATTGCCTACGACGGTGCGCGTCACCGAGACGCGGAACGACCGCCCGCGCCGTCCGCCGCGCCTATCGTTGCGCGCAGAGGACGAACACGCCTGTATTCTCCGTCAGGAACCCGTGCGTCACGGAGGCCACGAAGCGCATGTGCGCGTCGCTGAACCCGGCCGATCGAGCCCGTTGAAGGATGTCCCAACCGGGAGTTTCGAAAACGAGCGACCCGCCGCCGGGATCGACCGGGTTTCCATGCCGTTCCGGTTCCTTGATGTGAACGATCGCTCCATCGACAATCCTGGCGCGGAGATCGCCCTCCTCACTCATGAACCGGAATGGATGCGTCCCCACATGCCAGCCTCCTGGTTTGAGCACGCGGGCAATCTCGCGCAGACCTGCGTCAAGGTCGGGAATATGCTCCAGCACTTCGTTCGTCGTGACGAGGTCGAAGCTCTCCGACGGCAAGGACAGGGCCGTCAGGTCTTCGTGCTGGATCGGAAACAAGGCGCGCCTCGCTTCCTCGTTCAAGGCGTATTCGGATCCGAGAAAGCGCGGGAACAGCCCGCGCAGCCGCAGAGCGAATGCCGTTACGGCCTCTGTCGCAAAAATGCGGACATCGTGCCTCGGACGATGACCGAACTTTTCATCGATCAGCGCGAGAACGGACCGCATGCGCGCGTTGATCCCATGCGCGACAAGCCCTTCGCGGACATTCGTCCCACCCACCTGTATCTCGTGAGCGGACATCCGCCACCCCGTCAGCGGCTCGACGAGGCCAGCATCGGCGATCTGATCGACCATTCTCTTCGCATGGTCGGCCCTGAAAACATACGGGTTCGATGTCGCCCAAGCTATCCACTCTTCCAGGGAGTAGAATTTCTGGTCAATCTCAAACACGCTGTAGGAGCTCCCTTAAAGCGTCTGGTCGAGCCGGCAACGCAGCATCAGATCACTATGAAAGAACCGAATCCCTTTCCCGAGAGTGGCCAGATCGATACGCTGAGCCCGCATCGGATCTCGCTTGGCATAGGAGCCATGTCGGGAAGTAAAATTTCGATCTCATTTCCCTCCAGTTTCGTCTCGAGATCTAATGTCGATTCGAAGGGCGCTTCAGCATTGATATAATGCAGCTTGGAGCGGGCCACACTTGATTGATCCGCGGTTATCAATCGGAATTCTTTGTCTTTTAGAAGACTTAAGCGGCCGTCTTCTCGCGATATATTGAAAAAAATCGGTGAACCAGCGAGAAATATCTGCTCGCCCGCGCGAGCCTGTTCATTAAGTTCAAACGATGAAGCCAAGTGATTTTCGTACAGATGGGCGAAAGAAGCCTCTTGTTCCGTTGAAAGAGGCGACTTCCGAATGACATTCCCCAATATGCTAAAATGCCCATTTGCGACAGCTCCTCGCGCGAGAGCCGAGGAAAAGTGTCTCGGGGAAATGTACTCGAAGATCTCGCGAAAATCCGCGATGGGCTTGCCACTCAGTTCCTCCACCCATGGGAAGCCGTTCGCCCGCACCCAATTCATCGAATAGAAAGCCGCTCGCTGACTCGCCCCCGTCGCAGTCCGCCACGTTGAAAGGTGGGCGTTGAAAGCCACCGGTTCCGGGTAGAAAGTTGCCCCGCCCTTCACGCCCTTCGGCAGCGTATCGGCGGTCAAAACGAGCCATAGATATTGCAGATGCTCTTCCGGTCTCAACTGGCGAGCGTCAAATATCAGCGGCTGCTTCCCAAACCCGCTTACTTGGTCCTGTGCATGGACATAGCCGGGGCTGTCGTAGAGCGGCATCTCCATCTCGCCGATCGCCTGCCCGCTCGAGAGATACGCATCAAAAGCCTTCTCGTTGAAAAATAGTATCTCGTCTGCGTCTACACGAAAAACGTAATCGGTCTGACACGCGGCGTAACCGGCGATTCGCTTTTCAGGCTCATTCGCCCAGCACCGGTTGATAAACCGAGCCGGAATGCCGGATGTCTCAATGATTTCATAAAGCGCCGGGTCCGAACGGAGCGGATCCTTTCCGACTGCCTGCAGATAGGGGACCATCCACTCATAGGCCCCATCCACCACGACCAGCTCTTGGATGCGCCCCTTCATCGAAGCGAGTGCTGGCCCAAGAAGATCCCAATCATTGTAGATGCTCAGATACGCGCTGAAGGATGTCATGATTCAAGGTCCCTCAAGCCGATGCATCGTTGAAAACGTGCGGCTCAGCGCGCCACGTCGGGCCTGATCTTTGTGGATCCGTCGAAACAAGCTCACGAGTGGCCTACAACAGAGGATCGACGCATTCATCCCCTGCCGAACTGGGATGAACCGTCGTCGAGTCGGTGGCTGGCGCAAGCGAACGCCCACGACGAGGTCGGTCCATCCCCCTTTCCGGACGGCAATGGCTCGCGAGACGGCACTTCCGTTAGACATCAATTCCTTTGACAAGGCTCTAACATCGGCGAGCGTGACGGGACAAGGCGGGGACTGACGATTCCGGCTCACGTCATCGGCACCAGTCCTGCCCCCCGCACCGCCCCCTCCATAGCCCGTTCGTACAGCCCATTTGCCAATCCGTGGCGCTTCAGCGTCTCGTAAATCCGCGGTCGCCCCGAAGAGACCGAACATCGACAAGGCCGGCCCAGTGCAGATGCACTTCACGCCTCGCTCACGCCCAGACCTGTAAAGCGAGTGCCGAACGTCGCCGTCTTCAGGCACGCGCTCCAAAGACTGCCGGGTTTCAGCCCATGCGAACGCAGGATGCGAACGACCAGCTGGATTTTGTACGATTGATGATACTAGATCAGCAACTATAGTGTCTTTGTTAGGATGACGTACTGAGCCCAGCCTACGGCGCACCAGATTGCGAATGTGCCGGAGATCTTGTCACTTGCTTCTCTCGCTTGGTCCCGCATCCAGCCTGCTGCGTAGGGAAGAACAATACGCCCGGCAAATTCCGGCTGCAGCCCAGATGTGCCCGCGATATCGATGATGTCCTGCGCTGTCCATGTCTGCAAATGCGTGTGATCATCGAAAAAATTCGTTGTGAAAGCAGGAATTCCGTGTTCGGCAAAGAATGATGAAGAGGGCATTCTTTTCGAGAATTCATGCGGCCATTCCAGATACATGCGACCGCCCGGCTTCATGCAGGACGCCGCCCAGCCAATGAATCCAGACGGATCCGAAAGATGCTCGATGAAATGAGACGCCACGACGGCGTCGAATTCGACACCGTTGAAGGGACGAGGCGTTGTTTCGAAGTCGGAAATGGAAACTTGCTCGTAATTCGCGGCTAGCCGAATCGGATCCAATGACGTTCCGTAAAACTTAAGATCTGATCGAGCCACCGACGGCCAGACTTTATAGATCGAGAGCGAGCCCTCGCCCGCTCCCATATCCAGCAAACAGGCGTCCGGAGGAGCGTTCTTCACGAACGTCGACCGCGGCGACACCGTGTGGAAATAGGCGTCGAATTCATCTTTTTGAATGTTTGGATCGATCTTGTGCGTGCACCAGCGGGTTAATTGCTCGCGCAGGTCTGCATCGGACAGATGATCGAATGGTCCGAAAATATCCAACAGGCGCCCTCTCTCAGGATTGGTGTCGTTCCGGTTTCAGCGTGCCCTGAGGTCGCAATCGATCATCTGCGTCCCTCGTGGTGACACGGCTTCGGAAAGACGTGGCCTTCTGATCAGGCGGCCCCTACCATTGATCGTATTCGGGCGTCTCTGCAAACTCATGTGATCAGAGCTTGGTCATGGCGAGCTTGGTCATGGCGAGGTTGAGCTCAGCGAGGCCGCCGGCGGCCCGCGTCTCGGAGCGGATGGCGACGTCGCGTGAGTTGTCCGATCGATCGCACGACATCGCCGAGCGCCCCGGCAGGCGCCTTCGTCGTCTTCCCATGTCGCATCACGATGGTCGTCGGCCCTGCCCCCGCGGCCGAAGGGCGTCCGCATGTTGTACGGTCTCGCGAAACGGGGAATCGCAGCAGCCGAGCTTGGCGCTTTATGATCGCGACCGTCGCGCAGGTTCGAGTGTGGATTCGAGAGACGAGGCGGCCTCGCCGGCCTGTCGGGGCCGCTGCCGACACTCTGGGCCACCCTGCGCGGCTGGAGCCGGGACGAGCGACGCGGCGTATTCCAGGCCTACACCCTGACGGTGCTATGCGGGGCTCTCCTGTGGCACGCCGCGTCCGGGCTGCTGAACCCGGATCTCGTTCGGCTTGCCGCCCTGGCGCTGCCGGGAACGATGATCGGGGCTTGGCTCGGCGCGCGCCGATCGCCCGGTGAGCGACCGGCGCTTCCACGAATTCGTCCTGGCCCTCCTCGGTCTCTCCGGGCTGATGCTCGTCTGGTCCAGGCTCTGACCGCCGCCCGCTAGTGTCAGGCGACGCATCCGCCGCACGGTGCGGTCAATCCGGTGCCACGCGGCGGCGCGCGGTACATCCCCCCGCTAAGAAATTGCACCCGCAAAGTCTTTTTCGATCTGGCCCATGAACAATCGAGCGGCAGTGATATATTGCAATAGTCGTCTCTCACATTCGCGCCACATTTCCGCGAGACCGCCCTGCGCTCTTGCTTCCAGTTCCAGACCGACATGCTCCAGAAATCTTCTGATACAGAGTGTGAGACGCATGTGCGCCAGAGCACGTCTGTGTCTGTGCTTTCCCCTGTCGGCGTGCGAGGTGTTGCGAGCTTGCACTAGCGCCGCGGCCCGCGGTGCCGGCATGTCCGCCTCGTCGAGCCCCGCGATGGGGCATGAGGATCCGATGATCAAAACGCTTCTTCTCGCCGGTACCGCCGCCGTCCTGCTGACCGGCGCTGCCTCGGCCGCCGACCTGCCCCGCCGCGCGGCCCCCCCACCGGTGTTCACGCCGGTTCCGGTCTTCACCTGGACGGGCTTCTACGCCGGCTTCAACGCCGGCTACGCGTTCGACGTGGGCAACAGCACCGCCAACACCTTCGTGGTGCCCAATCAGTTCACGACTGCGGCCGGCACGACGGCGACCTTCCGGCAGTCGAGCCAGGATGGTTTCACGGGCGGTGGCCAGATCGGCTACAACTTCCAGTTCACGCCGGGCTCGGGCGTGGTGGTCGGCATCGAGGCCGACGCCCAGTATCTCGATTTCGGCCGCAACCGCACGAGCCCGATCTTCGTCGGCGGGACGGCGGCCCCCGGCTTCACGGTGGTCGATCCCCGCGGCCTGTCGAGCCTCGACTTCTTCGGCACCGTGCGCGGCCGCCTCGGCTACGCCTTCGACCGCGTCCTGTTCTACGGCACCGGCGGTTTCGCCTACGGCGCCGGTAGCGCCGATCGCAGCTTCGGCGGCTTCCGCGGCAACGACGATTTCCGCACCGGCTGGGCCGTGGGCGGCGGCGTCGAGTACGCGCTGCCGACCGACTCGTTCCTGAACTTCTTCAAGTCGTCGGCCGTCACGCTGAAGGTCGAAGGTCTGTACGTGAACCTCGACCGCGGCACCCGCAACCAGGGCGCCCTCGTGGTCGATGCAGGCAGCAACGTGGTCGCGACGAGCGCGATCGGCCGCCGCGACGACGAGTTCGCGGTCGTGCGCGCGGGCCTGAACTACAAGTTCGGCACCTATTGAGCCTGCGGCCGACAGGAGGTTTGGCCTAAGCATCCCCAGCCCGATCAGACTGGCCGCTTAGTCAAACGGCGCCCCGGGAGAGGTCCCGGGGCGCTTTTTTCGTCTCGCGGTGTCATCACGCGCGAAAGGCGGGACGAAGTCCCGCCTCCATGTGCGCGATCGCGCTAGACTCTATGATTTCGTCCAGTCCGACGGCGACGTTTTACCATCGGACCGTCCGTGACGCTGCATCGCTTCACCTCCGAGGTTCGTTGCGCGGCGGAGTAAAAACTCCGTACGGGAAACGGGTAATTCTGCAGGCGGGTTCCGAGTGCGAGAGATTTTCTTCGTCGATACTTCTTAGTGCCAAGTCTATCAATGCCAAGTCTGTCTCGGCCTCCGCTGTCGGACATCACGGAGCGGCCGGGATCCCAGCCTGTACCCAACGACGCGAGGGTGCGATCCGGCCGGCTCCGGCCTCACGCCGCGGCCGCGGGCTCGCCCGAGGCCGCGCGGGCGGTCTTCAGGCACGCCTCCACGCCGTCCCGCAGCGAGGACACGTAAGTGTCCGCCCCGAGTTCCCGGCCGAGCGCCGCATCCGTCAGAACCCGCTCGCCCACGGGCCAGAGGCCGACCAGGATCGGGATGTCGGGGCCGCGCCGGCGCAGGCGCTCCAAGAGGTAGCGCAGATGCGCGGGGCTTCCGGTGATGTCGAGATACGAGATGCAGATCATCGCGACGCCCGACAGGTCGAGCTCCCGGACGCGACCGCGCGCGACGGATTCGTGCGGCGCCACGCGGGCGCCGAGCCCGTGCTTGCGCAGGAGCTGCGCCAGGATGGTCGAGGCCGCCTCGTCGAGGGGGCCGCGGCCGGCGATGCAGAGGATCGGGGCCTCGGAACGCCAAGCCGGCGGACGCTGGTCGAGGGGCGGCGCTTGGCCGGGGACGGCCTCGTTCTTCGGGTGCGTGCGCTCGGCGAGCGTCGGCACATCCGCCGGGCTGCCGCCCTTCGGATCGGGTGCCGGCTCGACATCCGGCCGGCCCTCGAAATCCTCGACGAGGTTCTGGCAGGAGGTCTTGATGTTCTCCAGCTGCGCGGGCGTGACGACGCCGCGGGCGAAATCGTTGGCCGCCAGCTGCAGGCCCTTGAGCGCCACCTCGTCGTAGTAGGAGGACAGCGAGCGCTCCTTGAGCATCGCCTCGCCGATGTCGCGCGCCTCGTCCGGGTCGCCGGCGAGCATGCGCTGGTAGAAGTTCTCCACCGGCGTCAGGGGCGGCCGGTCGCCCAGCATCACGTCGAAGAATTCCAGGCTCTCGACGTGGCGCCCGAGCACCACGAGGCAGACGGTGAAGGGCGTGGCCAGGATCAGGCCGACCGGCCCCCAGAGGAAGCCCCAGAACAGCGTGGAGACGATGACCGCGAACGGCGACAGCCCCGTCGAGTGACCGTAGAGCAGCGGCTCGATGACTTGCCCGAACAGGGGCTCGGCGATGAGGAACAGGGCGGCCGTCCAGATCGCCATCGACCAGCCCGGATCGACGGCCGCGGCCAGGGCGACCGGGATGAGGCCGGAGATGAAGGCGCCGATATAGGGCACGAAGCGCATGAGGGCGGAGAACACGCCCCAGAGGATCGGGCTCGGCACGCCGATGAACCACAGGCCAACGCCGATCAGCACGCCGAAGGCGGCGTTCATGCCGAGCTGGGCCAGGAAATACGTGCCGAGGCGGCTCGCCGCATCGTCCATGGCCACCGTGGTGCGGTGCAGGTCGCTCGATCCGAACAGCCGGATGAGGCGGTTGCGGAGGTCCTCGCGCTGCATGAGCAGGAACACGACGACGACGAGCACGATGCCGATGGTGGTCAGGGGCTCGACGATGGGGCCGAGGACGTTGTGCGCGAGCGTCAGGGGCGACGGGTCCGGCTCCTGGACGCGGACGAGCTGCGCCTTCGGCGTCTCGCCGCCGGCGGGCGAGGCGGACGTCGTGCCCGAGGCCGACGCCTTCTGCGACGCGTCGTGCACCTGATGGTTGATCCGCTGCAGCAGCGCGTTGGCGCGCCCGAGGAAGCCCTCCTGCAGGCTTGCGGCCTTCGTCTGCACCGTGGCCTGGTACTGCGGCAGGTTGCTGGCAAGGCTCGCCACCTGCGTTCCGAGAACGGCGCCGATGCCGAGGATGATGCCGAGCGCCAGCAGCACGGCGACGATGACCGAGGGCACCCGCCCGAGATGAATCCGGCGCAGGAAGCTGACGACGGGCGCGAGGACGAAGCTCAGGAGGATGGCGAGCACGAGGGGGATGAAGACCTCGCGGCCGAAATAGAGGGCCGCGATGACCACGACGCCGACCGCGAGCGTCAGCAGCCCGCGCAGTCCCGGGGTCACGGGCGGGGGGACCTGTGCGGGCTGGCGCGGTGCGGGTATGTCGCTGACGGCCATGGAGAACTCCGGCTGGAACGCGTGACCGGCCCTGGCGGCCGTCACCCTTCAACGCCGATCGCCGGGTTTGGGTCATGGCGCACGGTGGATCTCGGCGGGAGCAATCGGGAGCCCCCTGCCGCGGGGCTGCGGCCGGCCCGCATCGGGTGGACCGATGATCCGTGCGGCGGATCTCGCTCGGCCCTTCGCGGCCCGGCCGAGGGGGCTCCGGCGCGAAAGCCCTGCGGCCGAGCTGAAACCAAACATGGGTTAGAGGCTTGAACCTGTCCGGCCCTACCCGCCCCGCCCGACGCTCCAACGCCCGAGCCCGCCCGATGCCCGCGTTCGCTCCACTGCCCCAGCCTGCCCACGTCCTCCTCGTCGAGGACGAAACTCTCATCCGCATGATGGCGGCCGACGTGCTGGAGGAGGCCGGTTTCACGGTGACAGAGGCGGCGACCGCCGACGCGGCCTGGTCGATCCTGAACCTGCGGCCCGACGATATCGGCGTCCTGTTCACCGACGTCGACATGCCGGGCTCGATGGACGGCGTGACCCTGGTCGAGCGCGTGGCGGCGTCCTGGCCGCATATCCGCCTCGTGGTGACCTCCGGCCGCCACCCTCTGGCGGACCGGGACCTGCCGGATAACGGCCGCTTCCTGGGAAAGCCCTACCATCCGTCCGAACTGATGGGGGCGATCGACCGCGCCGCCTGAGCGCGTCCGGGGCCGGCGTCCGCCCCGCTAGCCGCGCGGCGGCCGGATGCCGAGGGCGCGGATGATGGCGTAGGTCGTCGCCGCCGAGAGGAGGCACAGCCCGATGACGAACGGAAAGCCGTGCGGGTCGTCGGCGAAGGGCAGGCCCTTCACGTTCATGCCGAACAGCCCCGTCAGGAAGGTGGGCGGCAGGAACAGCGCCGAGAGGACGGAGAGCACGTAGAGCTGGCGGTTGCTCTCCTCCGCCACGCGGGCGGCCACCTCCTCCTGCAGCAGGCGGGCGCGCTCGGCCAGCGCGTTCACGTCCCGGTCCAGGGCATCGAGGCGCTGCGCCAGCCGCGCCGCCGTGGCGACGGTCGGCCCGTGCAGGCGCTCGGCCGCATCGTCCTCCTCCAGCCGCCGGAACACGGCGGCGAGCCCGAGGAGCTGCCGGTGCAGGCGCACGGCGCTGCGGCGGATCGGGCCGAGGCGCCGCCTGTCGTCGCGCACGCGCCCGTCGAGCACCCGGTCCTCGATCCCGTCGACCTCGTCCGAGAGGCGCTGGCCCGTCGCCGCCATGGACGCGACCACGTAGCCGACCATCGTCTCGAGGAGCAGCACGGGCGAGGCGATCGGCTGCCCCTTCTCGGCGCTCGCGCGGGTGGCGTCCGGGCTCTCGGCCGGCCCCCTGCGGCCGCTCACGAGCGAGCGCGGCCCCATCACGAAGTGCAGGCGGCCCGCTTCATCCGGCTTGGCCCCGGGTCGGGCGAGATCGGCGACCACGCCGCCGACATGCCCGTCCTCGACGGTGACACGCTGGTGCTCGTCGGGCCGGAACACGGCTTCGGCGAGCGCCCGAGGCCCGACGCGGCCCGCATCGATGAGCGGGGCGAGGTTCGCCGTCTTGAGGTCGACGTGGAGCCACAGGAAGCCGCTGCCGAAGGCGTCGAGGTCCGGGAGCCCCTCGTCGGGTTCGAGGAGGCGGCCGCATCCCTTCTCGTCGAAGGCCATCGCCCAGAGCAGGCCGGGCAGCGCGGCGGCTCGGATCGCAGGGGTCATGGGCCGGCCCCCGGCCGGCGCGCCGGGCTCAATCCGTGGCGACGGCCACCAGGGAGAAGGCGGATGCGATGGCGAGGTTGCCGGCGATCAGGAGGGTGAGAAGGGTCATCATCGGTTTCCAGAGGATCGGGCACCCTCAACGCGCGCGGCCGCACTTCTGTTGCCAAGGTTTCGGCCAAGGTTTCGGCCAAGGTTTTACGGAACCGAGCTTTTACCGGGCCGCACCTCCGGCGGAACCCGGCGGCCAGGCTCCCCGTTGCGGGTCGGCCTCCCGCTGCGAGGTCGGTGTCGCCGATGTCCCTGTCGAAGAAGGTGAAGGTCGCTCTCGACGAGACGCGCATCCTGATCCTCGGCTCGCAGGTCCTGCTGGGCTTCCAGTTCCAGGGTGCCTTCCGTCCGGCCTTCGAGACGCTGCCGCTTCGCGACCGCCTCGTCTGGTCCGCGGCGCTCGGCCTGATCACCCTCGCCATCGCCCTCCTGATCGCGCCCTCGGTCGAGCACCGGATGGTGGAGGGCGGCCAGGACACCAAGCGGCTGCTCGGCGTGATCGGGCGCTGTGCCGGGCTATCGCTGGCGCCCTTCGCCCTGGCCCTCGGGGCCGACCTGTATCTCGCCGCCGAGCCGGTGCTGGGCTTCTTCCCCGGCGCGGCCGTCGGCCTCCTCGTCTGCGGTCTCGCCCTCCTGTTCTGGTACGGGCTGGCGGCCCTGAAGGCCCGGAATGTCGGACAAGGCGCGCGCACCATGACAGCCCGCGAACCCGAGCACGCCCCCACCTCCCTGGAGACCAAGATCGAGCAGATGCTGACGGAAGCGCGCGTGATGCTGCCCGGCGCCCAGGCGTTGCTCGGCTTCCAGCTCGTCATCACCTTCTCGGAGGCTTTCGGGACCCTGTCCCTCACCGGGAGGATCGTGCACCTGATCGCACTCGGCTTCCTCGCCCTGACCGTGATCTGGCTGATGGCGCCGGCCGCCTATCATCGCATCGTCTACGCGGGAGAGGACACGCCGGAGCTTCACACCCTCGGCACCCGCTTCCTGCTCGCCGCCAGCGTGACCCTGGCGCTCGGCATCTCGGCCGACCTCGGCGTCGTGGTGGCGAAGGTCGTCGCGTCCGACGGGGCCGGGTTCGTCGCGGCCCTCGCCTGCCTCGCCGTCCTCGTCGGGCTCTGGTACGTGCACCCGGCCCTGCTGCGGCGGAGGCGGGACAGGGCCGCGTGAGGGGGCCCGGCCCCGCGCCTCCGCTCGGGCGGGGACGCGGCATTGGTGCCCCGACCGCCCCATCTTTTCGGCTCGCCGCGGGTGGAGGCTGCCGAGCCTCCACCTTGACGCCCTCGCCGCCATGCGGAACGCTCGTGCGCGGCCGAGGTCCGCTCCGGCCCCGGGCGGCCTGTCACGCTCCCCGCGCGGTTGCAGCAAGCCAGCGGAGACACGGTTGAGTTCAGCGGCCCTTGCCGTCGAGACCCCCGGCCTGCCGAGCCGTTGCGTCCCGCGCATCCGGTCCGCGATCCTCTGCGCGGTCGCGGGCTCGTCGCTCCTCGCGGCATCCGCCGCGGCGCAGCAACTCGCCCTGCCGCCCTTCCGCGGCGCGGGCGGGGATCCGCGCACGGCCATCGCCCAGCCGGAGACCACGAGCCAGGCGTCGGGCGGATATGTCAGCTCGGTCGAGCCCTCGCTCGGCCCCCTCGGCGACCCGCTCGGGATCCGGCCCGTCCTGAAGCAACGGGGCATCGAGTACAGCCTGACCTACGTAGCCGACGTGCTCGGCAATCCCGTCGGCGGCATGCGGCAGGGCGCGATCGTCGAGGACCGCCTGAACCTGCGGCTGAATCTCGATCTCGGGAAGCTCGTCGGCTGGGACGGGGGCACGGTCCACGCCAACGCCTACTTCATCCACGGCACCGGTCTGTCGCGCTACTATGTCGGCAACCTGCTGACCACGAGCGTGATCGAGGCGCTTCCGTCGACCCGGCTCTACGTGCTCTGGTTCGATCAGAAGCTCTTCGACGGAAAGGTCGCGATCCGGGGCGGCCAGCTCGCCGCCGACACCGAGTTCATCGTCAGCCAGACCGCGACCCTGTTCATGAACTCCACCTTCGGCTGGCCCGCCATCACCGGGCTCAACCTGCCGAGCGGCGGACCGGCCTACCCGCTCGCGACGCCCGCGATCCGCGCCAAGATCACGCCGGACGACAAGTTCTCCTTGCAGGTCGGGCTGTTCAACGGCGATCCGGCCGGGGCCAACCGGCCGGGCCCCGATCCCGATCCGCAGCGCCTCGACCGGACGGGCACGAATTTCCGCACCCATGACCCGGCCCTGCTGATCGGCGAGGTGGCCTACGCCTACAACACGGACAACAACCTCGAGACGCTGCCGGGGACCGTCACGTTCGGTGGCTGGCAGAATTTCGGGCGCTTCGAGGATCTCCGCCTCGATACGGGGGGACGCCCCCTGGCAGACCCGTCCTCGACGGGCGTCGCGCGGCGCCTGCGCGGGAATGCCGGCCTCTACGGCATCCTCGACCAGACGATCTACCGGGAGCCCGGCAAGGAGGACGAAGGCATCAGCACCTTCGTGCGAGTCTCGCTCTCGCCGACCCGCAGCAGCCTGATCGACTATTACCTCGATGGCGGCCTGGCCTTCCGCGGTTTGATCGAGGGGCGCGACAGCGACACGTTCGGCGTGAGCGTCGGCTACGCGCATATCGGCCGGCAGGCGCGGCGCGCGGACCGGGATGCCATCCTCTTCAGCGGGGTCGCGATGCCGGTCCGCAAGGCGGAGACGGTCTTGGAGGCGACCTACCAAGCGGTCGTGGTCCCCGGCTTCACGGTGCAGCCGGACGTCCAGTACATCATCCACCCGGGCGCCGGCGTCGCCAATCCCTACGATCCGGCCGGCCGGCGCATCCGGAACGCGGCCGTGATCGGGGTCCGGGCGACCGTGCAATATTGAGGCGCGAGACGCCCCGCGGCGCTGAGCCGGCTACTCATCCGGGCGCGGGGCGCGCCGCGAGGATTCCGATTTGCCTGTGATGCCGGCCACCCGCTAAAGCGCGGCACCGACGCGTTCGCGTCGCCGCACGGGCCTGGTCGCCCGTGCAGCATTCCCGGATCTCGATCCACCTGACGGCGCAGCGCCGACCCAGCCGGTCGGCGCCGTCCCCAGGCCCGAGCAGAAGAGGCCATGCATGCGCAGTTCGTTCGGCCTCAACCGCTCGCTCGGCGGCGCCATCGGGACCATCGCCCTGGTCACGCTTCTCAGCAGCGGCGCGGTGCTCGTCACGCTCAACCAGTTGCACGACGCCACCGAGGCGCGCGGCCGCTCCAGCCAGATCATCCGCACGCTGGGCGAATTCCGCGCCGCCATGGTCAATCAGGAGACGGGGCTGCGCGGCTACCTGATCACCGGGCGCACGAGCAGCCTGGAGCCCTATCAGTCGGGGCGGCCGGCGCTGGATGTGGCGATCACCCGTCTCGGCACCCTGATCGGCGGCGACGCCGAGGCCTCGCGCCTGCTCGCCGACGCCGTCTCGGCGGCCCGCACGTGGCAGTCGGACATCGCCGAGCCGGCCATCCGGCGCGCGGCGGATCCGGCGACCCGGTCGGAGGCCGTCCGGATCGAGGCGGACGGATCGGGCAAGCAGCTGTTCGACACCTTCCGCCAGAAGCTCGGGACCATCGAGGCGGTGGAAGAGGGCAACCGTGTCGCGCAGAACGAGCGGCTCGAGGGTGCGCAGCGCAATGCGAACCTCGCGCTCTGGCTGGGCACCCTGATCACGCTCCTGATCTGCGCCGGGATCGGGCTGGCCATCAACCGCCTGATCGTCCGGCCGCTCCTGCGCGTGATGGCCTTCGTCGAGAGGATCGGCTCGGGCGACCTGTCCCAGACCCTCGAGGCGCGCGGCCACGACGAGATCGGCCGGCTCGGGCGCAGCCTCAACGGCATGGTGGCCGGGCTCGCCGACCTCGCCCGCACCAACCGCGCCGCCACCGCCGACCTGAACGCCGCCGCCGCCGAGATCCGTGCCTCCGCCCAGGAGCAGGCAGCCTCCGTCGAGGAGCAGTTCGCCGCCGTCCAGGAGACCGCCGCCACCGTCGACGAGATCGCGCATTCGGGCGTTCAGGTCACCAAGCGCGCGAGCGAGGTCATCGCCACCGCCCAGGCCACCGCCCAGACCGCGCGCGCCGGATTGCGGGCTGCGACGGATACGGCGCGGGCGATGGACGCGATCCGCGAACAGGGCGAAGCGGTGGCCGGCAACATCGTGGCGCTCTCCGAGAAGACGCAGACGATCGGCGAGATCGTCGCCAACGTCGATGACATCTCGGAGCGCACGCACCTCCTGGCGCTCAATGCCGCCATCGAGGCGGCCGCCGCCGGCGAGAGCGGGCGCAGCTTCGCCGTCGTCGCCGCCGAGATGAAGCTTCTGGCCGACCAGGCCAAGGCCGCGACCGTTCAGGTCCGCGCGATCCTCGGCGAGATCCAGCGAGGCATCAACACCTCGGTGATGCTGACCGAGGAGGCGGTGAAGCGGGCGGCCACCGGCAAGTCGCGCTCCGACACGACCCAGCGCACCATCGAGGAGATGGCTGCCCGCGTGGAGGAGAACGCCCAGACCTTCCAGCAGATCGTGGCCTCCACCAACCAGCAGCAGCTCGGCATCGAGCAGGTGACGGGCGCGCTCCAGAACATCCGGCAGGCGAGCCAGCAGACGGCGGCGGGCACGCGCGAGGTGGAGGCGGCCTCGGCCAACCTCACCGAGCTCGCCCAGGCCCTGATCGCGCTCGCCGAGCGCTACCGGCTCTGAGGCCCGCGGCGAGCGGGCTCCCGCCGGGCAATCTGCCCGCGCGCGCCCGCTTCCGCTCGGGCGCGTCGCGCGAAGCGCCCGCGGTCAGGCCCCGCGGTGACCGCTGCGGCACGACGGCCTTCGTCCCAAGATCCTGATCCCGGATTCGCGGCCAGCGTTTTCGCCCGCGTCATCCAAGTGAAGGATGCCGGCAGCGGTCAGTCGTGCCACCTACGGTCTGCTGCAATGGCCCTGGCGCGCGTCGAAATCGGCAACCTTGAATTCTTTACGGTCGACGCTTGACACGTATAAATTGCATGTATCTAACTGTGAGTTGCACGGACGTCCTGCACAAAAACACCTGAAAGCTGCAGATTGCGGTCTGCAAAGATCAAGACCTATGGAGATGTGCAGTGGTTGCAATCACGCGCGGAACGTCCGCATCGGAGACCTTTAATCCTGCGTCGCAAGAAGGATCGAATCCTTTCGGAGAAGACTCGTCTCTGGTCTACGGCAACGGAGGCAACGATCGTTTCTTCGTCCTCGGGACTCAGAACGATCTGAACCGGGTCGATATCGTCGCCGGCAGCGGAAATGACACGGCGGACGTGAATTACGGCAGGGGCAACTTCCTCGCCGGCGCCGGCAACGACACCCTGGTCATGCATCACGGAGTCTACCAGTACGACGCGGATGCCGGCACGGACACCCTCGCGTTCGACGATTCCATCAGCAGTTACAGCATCTTCGCGGCGGGTGCCGGGACGACGATCTTCCGCGGCGCCCTCGACAACCCGGACCTGTACGTTCAGAGCGCCGAAGTCGAGACGTTCCGCTTCTCGGATGTCACGGTCAATCAGGGGGACGGCAACCAGCTGGTCGACGACTTGCATTACCTTAGCCAGAACCTCGACGTGGCGGCCGCCGGCCTTGATCCGGAGGCGCATTACGCGGCGTTCGGTTGGAAGGAAGGCCGGGATCCGAACCTGTTCTTCGACACCAAGGGCTACCTCGCAGCCTATGGCGACGTGGCGGCTGCCGGCATCAATCCGCTCGAACACTACCTCCAGTACGGTTGGAAGGAGGGCCGGGATCCGTCGGCACAGTTCGACACCAGCGCCTACCTCGCCGCCAACCCGGACGTCGCGGCGGCCGGCATCAATCCGCTGGGGCATTACCTCACCTACGGCGTGAACGAGGGCCGCGCGTTCTTCAACGACGGCATCATCGACGTCTGAGCCGGCACCCGATCCGGGCTTCCGCCTGACCGTGAACCCGCCCGGCTCCCCTTCCCTCGCCGTGGCGGGTTCCTCGCGCTCGTCCCCTGCCTCTGCGCCGCCTCGCGACGGCGGCTTCGTCCCCGCCGCGAGAGGCGGGCGGTGTTGCGCTCCCGGAGCGACGGCCTAGAAACGGTCAGGGGCGCCGACGAGGGCATTCATGCGTGAGGTTCGTTACTGGCACAGCAAGCCGTTCCGGCAGACCTACGGCCGGGACGCCTCGTGGAAGGGATTCCCGAAACAGGATCCGGACGGCTGCTACCTGACGATGGGCTATCGGATCCGGCTCGACGACGGGCAGCCCGAAACCGGCGAGCCGAGCCCGGTCCCGTCCGCATCGGCGAGGGCGGCGCCGGCCCTGCCCCGGCGGCCGCTCCGGCAACCCGCTCCGGAGACGGCGCCCCAGCTTGACCTCCGCCCGGAGAAGGCGGCCCCTCGGGCCTCCTACAGGAGCTTCGGCCATGGCGGCGGCTTCGACGGGTTCGAAGGCCGCATGGCCACCTCCGGGATGGCGATGTCCGGGCCGGCCGAGACGTCGCCGTCGCGAACGGGCGGGCAGCGCCCGAAGAGCGGCTATCGCTGAGGGCGCTCCCGATCAGTGCTCGTGCCCGCAGCCGCAGCCCGGCCCATGGCTGTGGGCGTGCTCGTGCCCGGCATGATCGTGGGCGTGATCGTGGGCGTGCCCGTGATCGTGGTGGTGGCCCTGATCGTGAGCATGCGCGGGTTCGTGCGCGTGGTCGTGGTGGGCATGCTCGTGATGGTGCGCGTGCTCGTGATGGTGATCGTGGCCGCAGGTGCTGTGGTCGTGGGCCGCGCGCTCGGGCCGGAAGGCGCGGGTGACGGCCTCGGCGGCGCAGCCCTGGCCCCGGATCAGCTCCGCGTTGGCGGGGGAGGCCGGCACGTAGAGGATGTCCGCGCCGATCTCGGCCGGCACGTGGCTGCCGCCGAGCTGCCAGGCGAGCCGCAGCAGGCGGGCCGGGTTCTCGGCCCGCACCGCGAGGAGCGCCTCGCCCGCTGCCCGCACCTGGATCAGGCGGCCGTCCTCCAGGCGCAGGGCGTCGCCGTCCTCGAGTGTTCCGGCCTTCGTCAGGGCGAGGCTGAAGGCGAGGCCGCCCTCGGCCGTCAGCGCCCCCTCGCTCCGGCCGCGGCCGGCATGGTCGAGGGTGACGGCGTCGGCGATCTGCTCGGGGCGGACCGCCGCCTTGCGGACGATGGTGGTGGCTCGCAGCATGGAATCCTCGTCTCTCATCAGGGCCGGGACACGCGCGGCCCCCTCACGCCCCCTCATGTCGGCACGGGCCGGCAGGAAGGGAAGATTCTTCGGTGCGATCCAGGCCTTCGCAGGAACCTTGACCGTGTGGCGTGCATTCACCGCTCATAATGGCTAAGCTCGGCCCGCACCACGGCGAAATGCTGGACCAATAGACGGCACAAGGGAGACCCCGTTCATGAAGAAGATCGTTGCGGCCGCACTGGCCGGCACGCTCGCCCTCTCGGTCGGAGCTTGCAACACCCCGCAGGACCGCGCCCTCGGCGGCGCCGGCCTCGGCGCGCTCGCGGGCGCTGCAATCGGCGGCGCCGCGACGGGCCGCGCGGGCGGCGCGCTCGCCGGTGCGGCGATCGGCGGCGCGAGCGGCGCGATCGTGGGTGCGGCCACCGCCCCGCAATGCCCCTACGGCACCTACCGCGACGCCTACGGCAACGTCTACTGCCGCTGATCTCACCGCATCGAACCCACGCCGAGGGCCGGAGCCGCGCTCCGGCCCTTTTTCGTGGTCGCGGGAGCGGCTATCCCGGGCGGCATCCGAGCGCCGGCCTTCCGCCGGCGACGCCGAACCCGCACCGCGCCCTCCGATGACCCTTCCCCTCCGCGACGATCCAGCCCCCTCCCCTCCGCGGCGGTCCCGCCGATGACCTCGGGCATCTGGGGCAAGCTCGGCGGCGTCGGGCTCGGCATGGCAATCGGCGGCCCGCTCGGCGCGCTGGTCGGCGGCGTCGCCGGCCACTTCCTCGTCGACCGGGAGGGCGCGCTGTTCGGCACGACGCCGCGCGACGTCGTCTTCACCACGGGCCTCGTGGCGCTCGCTGCCAAGATGGCGAAGTCCGACGGCGTGGTGACGCCCTCCGAGGTCGAGGCCTTCGGCAAGGTCGTGCAGGTCGCTCCCGAGGCGCGGGCTGGCGTCGAGCGCCTGTTCGACCTCGCCAAGGCGACGACGAGCGGCTTCGAAGCCTATGCCCGGCAGATGGCCTCCGCCTTCCGCGAGGAGCCGGCGCTGCTCGAGGACGTGCTCGACGGGCTGTTCCACATCGCCAAGGCGGACGGCGCACTGCACGAGGCGGAGGAGCGCTACCTGCGCGCCGTGGCCGAGATCTTCGGCCTCGGCGCGGACGAGTTCCGGCGCATCGCGGCCCGGCACGTGGCGCTCGCGGGAGACGCCTACCTCGTCCTCGGGCTCGACGAGGCCGTGGACGATGCCGCCCTCAAGGCGCGCCACCGCCAGCTCGTGGCCGAGTACCACCCGGACCGGGCCATCGCCCGCGGCCTGCCGCCCGAGGCGGTCGCGATCGCCAACCGCCGGCTCGCCGCCATCAACGCCGCCTACGACCGGATCGCGGCCGAGCGGGGCCTGCGGTGAAGCCGTCTCCCGAGAGCCCGGTCGCGACGGGGGTCGTGCCCTCGCCGAACCACGGCGAGCGGCAGGGAGCCCCGCCCGATCTGCTGATCCTGCACTATACCGGCATGGAGACGGCGAGCGCCGCGCTGCAGCGCCTCGCCAACCCCGTGGCCGAGGTCTCGGCCCATTACTTCGTGTTCGAGGACGGGCGCGCGGTCCAGATGGTGCCGGAGGGCCGCCGCGCCTGGCACGCGGGTGCCGGCGCCTGGAAGGGGGAGCGCGACGTCAATTCGCGCTCCATCGGCATCGAGATCGCCCATCCGGGCCATGTCGGCGGCCTGCCGCCCTATCCGGACGCGCAGATCGAGGCCGTGATCGCGCTGGGGCGCGACATCGCCGCGCGCTGGCGCATCCCGTCCGAGCGCGTCCTCGCCCATTCGGACGTGGCGCCGGAGCGCAAGGAGGATCCGGGCGAGGTGTTCCCCTGGGACCGGCTCGCCCGGGCCGGGCTCGGCCACCACGTGCCGGCGGCCCCGATCCGGGACGGGCGCTTCTTCGCGCGGGGCGATGCCGGCCAGCCGATCGAGGCGCTGCAGGCGATGTTCGGCCTCTACGGCTACGACCTGCCCGTGACGGGCCTGTTCGACGCCCGCACCCAGGCGGTGGTGACCGCCTTCCAGCGCCATTTCCGGCAGGCGCGGGTGGACGGTGTCGCCGACGCCTCGACCATCACCACCCTGCGCGACCTGATCGCGGCGCTGCCGGGATAGGGGCCGGGCTCAGGCCCGGCCGCGGATCTCGGCCTCGCCCCCGACATCCTCCGCCTTCGCCTCGCCGCGGGTGCGCCAGAGGCTGTAGGCGATGCCGGCGAAGAGCAGGACCAGCGTCACGACGAGCGACACCCACGGCGGGATCTCGATCAGCTCGAACGTGTCGGCCACGACGATCTTGGCGCCGATGAAGATCAGGATGAAGGCGAGCGCGGTCTTCAGGTAGGCGAAGCGCTCCACCATCGCGGCGAGGGCGAAGTAGAGGGCGCGAAGGCCGAGGATCGCGAAGATGTTCGAGGTGTAGACCACGAAGGTGTCGGTGGTGATGGCGAAGATCGCCGGCACGCTGTCGACGGCGAAGATCACGTCGGCGCCGTTGACGAGGACGAGGGCGAGGGCGAGCGGGGTCAGCCACAGGACCGGCTTGCCGCTCTGCGGGTGAGGCTGCCGCACCACGAAGCGCTGGCCGTGCAGTTCGGGCGTGATGCGAAGGCGCTTGCGCAGCCAGCGCACGGCGGCGTTGTCCTGCACGTCGCCCTCGTCCTCCTCGTTCGAGAAGAGCATCTTGAGGCCGGCATAGATCAGGAAGGCCGCGAACAGCGAGAGCACCCAGGCCGCCTGATGCACGAGGGCGGCGCCGAGCCCGATCATCAGGCCGCGCAGCAGGATCGCGGCCAGGATGCCCCAGACCAGCACCCGGTGCTGGGCGGCGCGCGGGATGCCGAGGGCCGACAGGATGACCGCGATCACGAAGACGTTGTCCATCGACAGCGACTTCTCGACGACGAGGCCGGCCACGTATTCCTGGCCCGCCTGCGGGCCGAAATACCACCAGACCCAGCCGCCGAAGATCAGGCCCAGGGTGAGATAGAAGGCGGTGAGGCCCAGGCTCTCCTTGACGCCGATCTCGTGGTTCTTGTCGCGATGGAGGAGGCCGAGGTCGAAGGCGAGAAGCCCGAGGATCAGGGCGTGGAAGCCCAGCCACATCCAGACCGGCTTGCCGAGCCACACGATGTACAGGAAATCGACCATCCGCCGGACCCGCGATGCTTCTTGAGGGAGAGCATCGGCTCCGACATCACGGAAGCATCAAGAATGCGTCCCGCCAGAGGGGCCCGCAGCCGATCCCCGCGAGTTGGGGACGGGACGGGGGTGAATCAAGGGCGCCTCGCCCTGCCGAAAGCTCGGCCGTTCCGGAGCGGCCCTCGCCCGCGATAGCGGTTGACAGCGCGGCCTCCCGGACCCTTCCCCATCCCATGGACACCCGAGCGGATCAGACACTCGCGATCGTCGGCGGCGGGCCGGCGGGGCTCGCGGCGGCCGAGGTTCTGGCGGAGGCCGGGCAGGCCGTCACGGTCTACGACCGGATGCCCTCGGTCGGGCGCAAGCTTCTGATCGCGGGGCGAGGCGGGCTCAACCTCACCCACAGCGAGAATCTGCCCACCTTCCTCGCGCGCTACCATCCGCCCGGCAGCCTCGGGCAGGCGATCGGCGACTTCCCGCCCGATTCCCTCAGGGCGTGGTGCGAGGCGCTCGGCGAGGAGACCTTCGTCGGGTCGAGCGGACGGGTGTTCCCGAGAAGCTTCAAGGCCTCGCCGCTGCTGCGGGCGTGGCTTTCCCGGCTCGCCCGCCTCGGCGTGACGATCCGGACCCGGCACCGGCTGGTGGGCCTGTCGGATGGCGGCCTCGCCTTCGAGGCGCCGGAGGGTCCCCTCGCCCTGCATCCCCGGGCCGCCCTGCTGGCGCTCGGCGGGGCGAGCTGGCCCCGCCTCGGCTCGGACGGGGCCTGGGTGCCGCTCCTCGGAGGGATCGGCGTGCCCGTCTCGGAGCTGCGGCCGGCCAATGCGGGCTTCACGGTGGCGTGGTCCGAGATCTTCCGGGCGCGTTTCGCGGGCGAGCCCCTGAAGCGTGTCGCCCTCCACGCCGAGGGCGAGACGGTGCGGGGGGAGGCCGTGATCACCGCCGGGGGCATCGAGGGCGGCGCCGTCTACGCCCTGTCGCGGGTCCTGCGGGAGGCGATCCGGACGCGGGGCGAGGCCCGCCTCGTCCTCGACCTGCGGCCGGACCTGATCGAGGCGGCGCTCACCGCCCGCCTCGGGGCGGGGCGACCGGGCCAGTCCATCGCGACGCGCCTGCGCAAGGCGGCGGGTCTCTCCCCCGTCGCGGCCGGGCTTCTGCGGGAGGCGGCCGGCACCGCCCTGCCCGCGGCTGCGCCGGATCTCGCCGCGCTGATCAAGGCCGCCCCCCTGCGGCTCACCGCGATGCGGCCGATCGAGCGGGCCATCTCGACGGCCGGCGGCATCGAGGCCTCGGCCCTCGACGGGCGCTTCATGCTGCGGGCGAGGCCCGGCCTGTTCGTCGCCGGCGAGATGCTCGATTGGGAGGCCCCGACCGGCGGCTACCTCCTGCAGGGCGCCTTCGCGAGCGGGCGGGCCGCGGCGGCCGGGATGCTCGACTGGCTGCGGGAGGCGTGAGCCTCACAGCCTCGCGCAGAAGCCGACCATGCCGGCGGCCTCGGATGGGCAGGTCGCGCCCGCCGTGCCGCCGGCGAGGGGCGTGAAGACCGGGCTGCCGCCCTTCAGGCAATAGGCCGAGACGACGACCTCCCCCTCCTCGCAGGCGAGCTTGCAGCCCTCGAGCGGGCAGGATTCCGCGCGCACGGCCCGGAACGGCGCGGGGGCGGAGGTGCTGGCCGTCGAGGCTGCGGCCCCCGGTTCGCCGCGGGGACCGGCCGGTCCCGGCTGACCGGGCACGCCCTGAGGCCCCGGCTCCCCGCGTAGGCCCGCCTCCCCCTTCGGGCCGGCCTCGCCGCGCGCGCCCGGCTCGCCCTTGGGACCCGTCTCGCCCTTCGCTCCGACCTCACCCTTGGGGCCGACCTCACCCTTGGGGCCGGCCTCACCCTTGGGGCCTGATTCTCCCTTGGGGCCTGATTCTCCCTTGGGGCCGGCAGGCCCCTGCAGCCCCGCCATGCCCTGCGGCCCCGTCGGACCCGGCTCGCCCTGCGGGCCGGCAGGCCCTTCGGGGGCGCAATTCGCCACCACCACCTCGCGCTCGTCCTCCTCCGCCTTGAGGGTCGCCACGCAGGTCGGCGGCCGGTGAGGCAGCCGGAAGACGAAGCGGCCGCGACGGTCGGCCATCACCGAGATGTCCTCGTCCATCACCACCACCGTGCCGCCCTTGCGCACGGAACCGGAGATGCGCAGGTCCCCCGCCTCGATGCGGGCGTCGTAGACCATGATGGGCTGGCTGGGGGCCTGGGGCCGCCGGGCGGCGCGCGTCGGACGGGCAGGCGCGGCAGGCGCGGCCTGTGCGGCCGGCCCCTCCGGCTGCTGGGCGAGGGCTGGCGGCGTGCAGGCGAGCGGAAGCAGGCCCGCCAGGGCCGTAGCGACGCGAGCGAGGCGCATGGACGTTCCCCCGAATGATCCGCGCCCCGTTCGGGCGGGCGGGGGACATTGCAGCCCCCCGCGCGCAGCGGTCAACCCTCTCTCCGGGGCCTCCGGCCGAGCTTCGAGCGGAGCCGAATCCACAACCATCCACACCTCTCCACAGGGCAACATCCTGGCCCGGCGTGGAAAAACGCCGGCCGCCGGAAACCGGTTGAGCTTGTTCCTGTTTTGTTCCTATCGTGGCCGCATGGTCGGAGCCGGGCAGGATGGAGCGGTCGCATGAGGAACCGGACGAAGGGGCGTGCGCCGCAGGCCCAGCGGGGGCCGGGCCGCCCGACAAAGCCGCCCGCCGCGCCGCGGCCCGCGCGGCCCTGCGCGGGGTCGCGGCGGAGGGCTCGGGCAGACGCGTTTCCGATGTCCTGCCCCTCGGCCTGGCCTCGGTCGACGCGCATCTCCCCGGCGGCGGCCTCGGCCTCGGCCGCCCCCACGAGATCGCCCCCCTCGTCGAGGGCGACGAGCCCTGCGCCCTCGGCTTCGGCCTCGCCCTTCTCGCCCGCCGCCTCGACCAGGTTGCGGGCGAGGCCCTCCTCGTCGTCGCCCCCGGCCATCCGACGCCCTACGGCCACGGCCTCGCCGGGCTCGGGCTCGACCCGGGCCGCGTCCTCCTCATGGAGGCGGGCAGCGACGCGGAGGTCTACCTCGCCCTGGAGGAGGCCCTGCGGGCGGGAAGCCTCCCGGCGCTCGCCGGGTTCGTCGGGGACGGCCTGTCCCTGAAGCAGGGGCGGCGCCTGCAACTCGCCGCCGAGGCCGCGGGGCCCCTCCTCCTGATCCTGCGCCCGGCCCGCGCCGAGGCGCCGAACGGCGCGGCGACCCGCTGGCGGATCGCCGCGGGCGGGGGAGCCCGAGACCGCTTCGGCTGCCTCGCCGGCCCGCGCTGGCGGGCGCATCTCGACCGCTGCCGCAACGGGCGGCCGGGCACGTGGCTGTTGGAGTGGGATCATGCCGCGCATCGTTTCGGTCTGCCTGACGCATTGGCCGGTCACCCGCCTGCGGCGCGCCTTGCGGGAGGCTGACGACGGGCTGCCGATGGCCGTCGCCGCCCTGGGGTCCGGCGGCCTGCGCCTCACCGCGGTCGATGCCCGCGCCCACGCGCTCGGCCTGCGTCCGGGCGAGCCGCTCGGCCGCGTCCAGGCCCGGATCGGCACGCCGCTGCGGGTCCACCCGGCCGATCCGGAGGCGGACGCCGCCGCCCTCCTCCGGCTCTGCCTCTGGGCACAGCGCTACACGCCCCTCGTCGCACCCTTCGGGGCGGCGGAGGGGGGCGAGGGCCTGTTCCTCGACGTGGCGGGGGCGAGCCACCTCCTCGGCGGCGAAGCGGGGCTGATGGCCGACCTCGCGGGCCGCCTCTCCGCCCACGCGATTCCCGCCCGCATCGCACTGGCCGATACGCCGGGCGCCGCCTTCGCGCTGGCCCGGCACGGGCGGGACGGCACCATCGCGGCGCCGGGAGCGAGTGCCGCCTCCCTGCGGGCGCTGCCCGTCGAGGCGCTGCGGCTCGAACCTGAGACCGTCGCAGCCCTGAAGCGCCTCGGCCTGCGCCGGATCGGGGCGCTGGCGGACGCGGCCCGGGCGCCGCTCGCCCGCCGCTTCGGGGAGGCGCTGCTCACCCGGCTCGATCAGGCGCTCGGTTTGCGCGCCGAACCCCTCGCCCCGCTCGGCGAGGCGATCAGCTACGGCGCGGCCCGCGGCTTCCTCGAACCGATCGGTCGGCAGGAGACGATCGTGGCGACCGCGCAGCGGCTGATGGGGGAGATCGCGCCGCGTCTCGAGGCGGACGGGCTCGGGGCCTGCGCCCTGCGCCTCACCCTGCACCGGGTCGACGACGCTCTGCGCGCCCTCGATCTCGGTCTCGCCGAGCCGACCCGCTGCCCGGAGCATGTCGGCCGCCTGCTGCGCCTGCGCCTCGACCGGCTCGGACCCGACCTCGACGCGGGCTTCGGCTTCGAGACCGTGCGCCTCGACGTGACGGGAACGGGCGCGATGCCGGCGCGGCAGGGGGCGCTCGCCCGCTTGGCGGAGCCCGAGACCACCGCGCTCGCCCGCCTAGCCGACGCCCTCGGCCAGCGCCTCGGCCGCCGGGTGATCCGCCTGGAGGCGCGCGAGAGCCACCTCCCGGAGCGGGCGGACGTGCTGGTGCCCTGGGGAGCCGTGAGGGCAGGCGGGACCCCTCTCCCGAACGGGAGAGCTCGAGTCCGCGCCAGCGCACCCGGTGAGGGGCGCGACGTCTCCGGAGAGGCCGCCCCCCTCGCCCCACCCCTCTCCCGAACGGAAGAGGGGGCGGGGCGCGGCGTCCCATCCATCCTTCCGCCGCGCTCAAGCGGGCATGGGGATCCCGAGCCCGTCACCCGCGTCGTCCTGCACTGGCCCGGCCCGGAGGAGGGCCTGCGCCCGCGCCCCCTCGTCCTGTTCGAGCGCAGCGAGGCGGCCGAGGAGGTGATCGCGCTGGCGCCGGAAGGACCGCCGGAGCGGTTCCGCTGGCGGCGGCGGCTGCACCGGGTCGCCCATGCGGAGGGGCCGGAGCGGATCGCGCCCGAATGGTGGCGGGGTCTCGGCAAGGGCAGCCCGGACAAGACCCGCGACTACTACGTGGTCGAGTGCGAATCCGGGCGCCGGCTCTGGCTCTACCGGGACGGTGCCCACGCCCCCGGCGAGCCGGCGGGCTGGTTCGTGCACGGGCTGTTCGCGTGAGCGCCTACGCGGAACTCGCCGTCGCCACGAACTTCTCCTTCCTGCGCGGCGCCTCGCACCCGCAGGAATACGTGGAGCAGGCGATGGCCTACGGGCTCTCGGCCATCGGCATCGCCGACCGCAACACGGTGTCGGGGCTTGTGCGCGCCCATGCGGCCGCCCGGGTGAAGCCCGCGAACCCGCGGGACCCGGACGAGGAGGAGCGGTGGAAGATCCGCTTCCTGCCGGGCGTGCGCCTCGTCAGCGAGGAGGGCTTCGAGGCCGTCACCTACCCGATGGACCGGGCGGCCTATGGCCGGCTCTGCCGGCTGCTCTCGGCCGGCAACCGGCGCGCGCGCAAGGGCGAGTGCCGGTTCGGCTTCGCCGAGATGCTGGAGGCGGCCGAGGGCCAGATCTTCATCGCGATGCCGCCGGGGCGGCGCCTCACGCCGGGCAAGGGCTTCGCCGCCCATCTCGAGGCGCTCGCGGCCGCTGCGCCGGGCCGGACCTATCTCGGCGGCAGCCATGCCCGGCGCGGCGACGAACGGCGCCGCCTCGGGCTCTTGGCCGAGCTCGGCGAGCGCCTCGGGGCGCCGCTCGTCGCGGTCTCGGACGCGCTCTACCACCACCCGGACCGGCGCCCGCTCCAGGACGTGGTGACCTGCATCCGCGAGGGCTGCCGGATCGGCGAGGCCGGCTACCGCCTGGAGGCCAACGCCGAGCGGCACCTGAAGCCGGCCCACGAGATGGCCCGCCTCTTCGCCGACCATCCGCAGGCGCTCGCGCGCACGCTCGAGATCGTGGAAGCCTGCGACTTCTCCCTCGGCCAGCTGACCTACGAGTATCCCTACGAGCCGGTGCCGCCGGGCCGGACGGCGCAGGAATATCTCGAGGAGAAGACCTTCGAGCGCGCGCTCTGGCGCTTCCCCGAGGGTGTTCCGGAAACCGTCGAGGCGACGCTTCGCGAGGAGCTGCGCCTCATCGCGAAGATGGGCTACGCCCGCTACTTCCTCACCCTGTTCGACCTCGTGGAATTCGCCCGCGGCCGGGGCATCCTCTGCCAGGGGCGCGGCTCGGCGGCGAATTCCGCGGTCTGCTACTGCCTCGGCATCACCGCGGTCGACCCGGCCAAGCACCGGCTTCTGTTCGCCCGCTTCATCTCCGAGAACCGGGACGAGCCGCCCGACATCGACGTCGATTTCGAGCACGAGCGCCGCGAGGAGGTGATCCAGTACCTCTATGCCAAGTACGGCCGCGAGCGCGCCGCGATCTGCTCCACCGTGATCCATTACCGGCCGCGCTCGGCGATCCGCGAGGTCGGCAAGGTGCTGGGGCTGACCGAGGACATCACCGCCGCCCTCTCCGAGACGGTCTGGGGCTCCTGGGGCAAGGACCTGCCGGACAGCCACGTCGCGGAAGCCGGGCTCGATCCGGCCAACCCCGCGATCCGGCAGGCGGTCGACCTCGCGGTCGCGCTGATCGGCTTTCCCCGCCACCTGTCGCAGCATGTCGGCGGCTTCGTGCTGACCCGCGGGCGCCTCGACGAGACGGTGCCGGTCTGCAACGCCGCCATGCCCGAGCGCACCTTCATCGAGTGGGACAAGGACGACATCGACGTGCTCGACCTGATGAAGGTCGACGTGCTGGCGCTCGGCATGCTCACCTGCCTGAAGCGCGGCCTCGCCTTCCTGGAGCGGGATTACGGCCACGCCTACCCGACCCTGGCCGACCTGCCGCAGGCGGACGAAGCCGTCTACGCCATGCTGGCGCGGGCCGATTCCGTCGGCGTGTTCCAGGTCGAGAGCCGGGCGCAGATGTCGATGCTGCCGCGGCTGAAGCCCCGGGAATTCTACGATCTCGTGGTGCAGGTCGCGATCGTGCGCCCCGGGCCGATCCAGGGGGACATGGTCCACCCCTACCTGCGCCGCCGGGCCGGGATCGAGCCCGTCACCTACCCCGCCCCCCACCCGGCCCACGGGCCGGCGGACGAGTTGCACGCGGTGCTGCACAAGACCTACGGCGTGCCGCTCTTCCAGGAGCACGCCATGCAGATCGCCATCACGGCGGCGGGCTTCACCCCGGCGGAAGCCGACGGCCTGCGCCGGGCCATGGCGACCTTCCGGCACGTCGGCACGATCGGCGCCTTCGAGGAGAAGTTCGTGGGCGGCATGACGGGCCGCGGCTACCCGCGCGACTTCGCCGAGCGCTGCTTCGCGCAGATCCGGGGCTTCTCCACCTACGGCTTCCCCGAGAGCCACGCCGCGAGCTTCGCCCTCCTCGTCTACGCCTCGGCCTGGATGAAGTGCCGCCACCCGGACGTCTTCCTGGCCGCGATCCTCAATGCGCAGCCGATGGGCTTCTACCAGCCGGCCCAGCTCGTGCGGGACGCCCGCGCCCACGGCGTCGAGGTGCGGGGCCCGGACGTGAACGCGAGCGACTGGGACTGCACGCTGGAGCCGGCCTCCGAGCCCCCGCCGCCCGGCGGCCCGCGCCGGCTCGCCGTGCGCATCGGCCTGCGGCAGGTGAGCGGCCTGCCCGAGGCCGCGATGCGCCGGCTCGTGGCGGCGCGCGGCAACGGCTACGCCAGCATCGAGGGCCTGCAGGCGGCCCTCGCGCTGCCCCGCAACGCCCTGGAGCGGCTCGCCGAGGCCGACGCCTTCCGCTCCCTCGACCTCGACCGGCGCGCCGCCCTCTGGATGGTGCGCACGCTCGAGGGCACCTCGGCCCGCAGGGCCGCGAAGGCCGCCGCCGAGGCGGGAGCGGACCGGCGGGCGCATCTCCTCGAGACGCCCCTCCCCCTCTTCGCCTTCCACGCCGACGACGGCCTGTTCCGGCACGAGCCCGCGGTGGCGCTCCCCGCCCTCGCCCCGAGCGAGCAGGTGGCGGAGGATTACGCGGCGACCGGCCTCTCGCTGAAGGGCCACCCCATCGCCTTCTTCCGCGGGCGGCTGACCCGGATCGGCGCGATCCCCGCCCGCGACCATCTCGACGAGGCGCTGGCCCCGAACAGCCGGGTGACGGTGGCGGGCCTCGTCCTCACCCGGCAGCGGCCGGGCACGGCCAAGGGCGTCGTCTTCCTGACGATCGAGGACGAGACGGGGATCGCCAACGTGATCGTCTGGCGCAAGGTCTTCGAGGCGAACCGGCGCGCGGCGATGACAGCCCGCTTCCTCGCCGTGCGCGGCCGCGTGCAGCGGGAGGGCTCGGGCGAGCACCGGGTGGTGCACGTGATCGCCGAGCGCTTCCGCGACCTCACGGAGGAGCTGCGGCTCCTGCGCGAGGGCGGGATGCGGCTGCCGCCCGAGACCAACGATTTCGGGGCGCCCCTCGACCGCCGGGTCTATCGCAGCCGGGACTTCCACTGAGGGGAGCGGTGCCTCGACAAGCGGCGGCGCCCGCGTAGAGTGCCGCCATGCTTCGACTCGCCCTCGCCCTGCTCCTCCTCGCCCCCGTCGCGGCCAAGGCCGACGAATGCGACGGGCTCGCCCAGCAGATCGCGGCGGCGACCGGCGGCAAGCTCGGGCGCCGCTCGGGGCCGAGCATCGACATCAAGGTGCCGGGCAGCATCAAGGTCGACCTCACCTGCCGGGCCGAGCCGATCGTCCAGGCGAGTTCCGGCGACCCGAGCCCGTCCCCGGCCTTCTTCCAGGATCTCTCGGTCGCCGCGCAGCTCCTCGTCGGCGAGTCGCCCGCGGCCGTCCAGGCGATCCTGGTCAAGGCGTACCAAGCCTCCCTCGCCGAGCGCCGCAAGTCCTTCATCCAGCAGAACGGCTGGTCGGCGAGCTGCTACACCGACAGCGCGGGCTCGATCCGCACCCTGTGCTCCGTGGGGCGGATCCCGCGGGGGTGAGGACGGCTCGAAAAGCCGGGATCTCCAGATTTCATGAATCGTGCCGGGTACTGTCTCGGGCACCGCCGAGTCGCCCCTGAAAGCGCCCGCACCTCGCTCCTGCGGGCGCGCTGAGACCCGCTCAGTACTCGATCACGTCTTCCAGCGCGTAGTGCTTCACCGTCTTGCGGTTGGCGATCAGCTCCTCGACCGTGGGCTCCCCCTTGAGCGCGCGGGCGATGGCGAGCTTCGTCGCCTCGTAGTTCGTCCGGTAGAGGTCCTTGCGGTCGAGGTTCGGATCCTCCGCGCAGCGCGGGTCGAGCCAGATCATGATGATCATGCAGAGGTCGTCGAGCCCGTCCTTCGGCAGGACGCCCTCGATGATGCAATCGACGATGGCATCCCCCGTGGCCGCCTGGACCACGCCGCCGAGGAGCTCGACGTATTCCGCCGTGTGGATCGTGGCCTTGGTGGTCATCATGGTGGCCGGGCGAACGAGCTGGTTGAGGTCGCGCACCACGAACATGCGGGTGTGGCCCTGCACTTGGCCCATCATGTTCGCGAAGGCCTGCCCCGCCGGCCCGCGGGTGGAGCCGATCAGCACCTCGGGCATCGCGTCCGTGTACTGACCTTCGGCGGCGAGCACCGTCGCCTCGCCCGTGCGGAACCAGATCTCGGACATCGCGTGACATTCCCTCGCGTCTATGACGAGGGCGCAGAAACACCGGCTCCGGCGGGGCGTCAATCGGACGAGCCATGCGATTTTGCGCGGAGCCGGCGCCGCCTTCCCCCGAAGGCGCTGGTCAGGCCGCGCGCGATGCGCCATGCAGGACGGGCACCGGCATGCCCGGTGGGACCAGAGACGCGCCCGATGAACGGATCAGAGAGGAGCCGCGACAGAAGCCGGGACTGGAGCCTGTCGGTCGCCGCCGCCGAGGACGGGGTGCGCCTCGAATTCGGCCTGAACGACCTCGACGGCCGCCCTCTGACCGCGATCCTCGATCTCGACCGGGGCGAGGCCCGCAACCTCGCCCGCGCGCTCCTCGCCGCCGCCGGCGACGCGATGGAGCGGACCTTCCCGCACCCGCCGAGCGGGGAATAGGGCCTCAGCGCACGCCGACGTCGCGGCGGCCGGGCAGGCGGGGCACGCGCGTGCCGCGGGGCTCGACCGGCCCCGCGCAGGTATAGGCGAACTCGGTCTGCAGGTCCGTGAAGATCGTCTCGCCGGTGATCCGGCAATCCTCGCGCACGGTCTCGTCGAGGTAGGTGCGGGCCGCGAGGCGGAAGCGCTCGGTGCGGCTCGCGGCAGGGTCGCGCCCGGCATAGCGGTCGCCGATGCCGCAGCCCGTCACTTCCCGCAGGGCGTCCGAGACGATCAGCATCCGGCGCTGCTGGCGCTGGTCATAGACCTCGTAGGGTTCGTTGCAGCCGATCGTGACGACCTGAGGCGTCAGGCTCACGTAGGTCTTCGAGATGTAGGAGAAGCCGGTGCAGCCCGCGACCGACAGGCCGAGGGCGAGAACCGGTATGAGCCGCATGCCTGTCATCGCCATCCCGCGCCCGCTTCGCCCGCGCATTGAAGCGGGGCCGTGGGCGCGGTCAAGCGCAGGCCGGCCACAGGCCGCCCGCATGAGCAGCTATCCCATGAGCAGCTATCCCATGGGCAGCTATCCCGTGCGCACCGAGCGCACATGCCCCTACTCTGCGGCTGCCGCGAGATAGCGGGCCGGGTCGTAGTTGAGGATCGGCCCGAGCCAGCGCTCGACCTCGGCGACGTCCATCCCCTTGCGGGCGGCGTAATCCTCGACCTGATCGCGCTCGACCTTCGCGACGCCGAAATAGTGGGCGTCCGGATGGGCGATGTAGAGGCCCGAGACCGAGGAGCCGGGCCACATGGCGTAGGATTCGGTGAGCTTCACGCCCGCCTGTGCCTCGGCGCGGAGCAGCTCGAACAGGGTCACCTTCTCGGTGTGATCGGGCTGGGAGGGGTAGCCGGGGGCGGGGCGGATGCCCGCATAGTCCTCCCGCACCAGATCGCCCGGCGTGAAGGCCTCCTCCCTGGCATAGCCCCACAGCTCCTTGCGCACGCGCTCGTGCATGCGCTCGGCGAAGGCCTCCGCGATCCGGTCGGCGAGCGCCTTGACGAGGATCGAGCGGTAATCGTCGTTCGCCCGCTCGAAGCGCTCGGCGATGCGCACCTCCTCGAGACCCGCGGTGACCACGAAGCCGCCGACATAATCGGCGATGCCGGTCCCGGCCGGGGCCACGAAATCCGACAGGCCGGTATTCGAGCGCCCGTCGCGCTTCGAGAGCTGCTGGCGCAGGCCGTGGAAGGTGGCGAGCCGCTCCTGCCGACTCTCGCCGGTATAGAGGGCGATGTCGTCCCCGACGCTGTTGGCCGGCCAGAAGCCCACCACCGCCTTCGGGTTGAACCAGCGCTCCTCCACGATCTGTTTCAGCATCCCTTGCGCGTCCTCGAACAGGGCGCGGGCCGCCGGGCCCTGCTGGGGATCGTCGAGGATCGCGGGGTAGCGGCCCTTGAACTCGTAGGTCTGGAAGAAGGGCGTCCAGTCGATGTAGGGGACGAGCTCGGACACCTCGTAGCTGCGGAAGGCGCGGGTGCCGGTGAAGCTCGGCTTCGTGGGCTCGTAGCCCGACCAGTCGATCCGGAAGGGGTTGGCGCGGGCCTTCGCGAGCGGCAGGCGCTGCTTCTCGGCCTCCGAGCGGGCATGCGCGTCGGCGACCTTGCGGTACTCGGCGCGCAGGTTCTCGATCGTCGCCCCGCGCGTCTCCTTCGAGATCAGGCTCGACACGACGCCGACGGCGCGGCTCGCATCCGTCACGTAGACCGCCTGCCCCCGCTCGTAGGCCGGGTGGATCTTCACCGCCGTGTGGACGCGGCTCGTGGTGGCGCCGCCGATGAGGAGCGGCACGTCGAAGCCCTCGCGCTCCATCTCGCCGGCCACGTGCACCATCTCGTCGAGCGACGGCGTGATCAGGCCCGAGAGGCCGACGATGTCGACCTTCTCGCGCTTGGCCGTGTCGAGGATCTTGGCGGCCGGCACCATCACGCCGAGGTCGATGATCTCGTAATTGTTGCAGGCGAGCACGACGCCGACGATGTTCTTGCCGATGTCGTGCACGTCGCCCTTCACGGTCGCCATCAGCACCTTGCCGGCGGCCCGGCGCACCCCGTCGCCGCCGTTCAGCCGCTTCTCCTCCTCCATGAAGGGTTCGAGATAGGCGACCGCCTGCTTCATCACGCGGGCGGACTTCACCACCTGCGGCAGGAACATCTTGCCCGATCCGAACAGGTCGCCGACCACGTTCATGCCGGCCATGAGCGGCCCCTCGATCACGTGGAGCGGGCGCTCGGCCCCGGCCCGTGCCTCCTCGGTGTCGGCCACGATGTACTCGGTGATGCCGTTGACGAGCGCGTGCTCCAGCCGCTTCCCGACCGGCGCCTCGCGCCAGGAGAGGTCGGCGGCCTTGGCCTGCGCGCCGCCACCCGACTTGAAGCGCTCGGCCGCCTCCAGCAGGCGGTCGGTGGAATCGTCGCGGCGGTTCAGCACCACGTCCTCGCAGAGGTCGCGGAGCTCGGCCGGGATCTCGTCGTAGACCGCGAGCTGGCCGGCATTCACGATGCCCATGTCCATGCCGGCATGGATCGCGTGGTAGAGGAAGACCGCGTGCATCGCCTCGCGCACGGGCTCGTTGCCGCGGAAGGCGAAGGACAGGTTCGACACGCCGCCCGAGATATGGGCGTGGGGCAGCGTCTCCCGGATCTGGCGCGTCGCCTCGATGAAGGCCACCCCGTAGGGGTTGTGCTCCTCGATGCCGGTGGCCACCGCGAAGATGTTCGGGTCGAAGATGATGTCTTCCGGCGGGAAGCCGACCTCCTCGGTCAGGATGCGGTAGGCGCGGGTGCAGATCTCGACCTTGCGCTCCAGCGAATCCGCCTGGCCCTGCTCGTCGAAGGCCATCACCACCACCGCCGCGCCGTAGGAGCGGCAGACACGCGCGTCGTGGATGAACTTCTCCTCGCCCTCCTTCATGGAGATCGAGTTCACGATCGCCTTGCCCTGCAGGCACTTGAGGCCGGCCTCGATGACCTCGAACTTCGAGGAATCGACCATCACCGGCACGCGGGCGATGTCGGGCTCGGCGGCGACGAGGTTGAGGAACTCGACCATCGCCTTCTTCGAGTCGAGCAGGCCCTCGTCCATGTTGACGTCGATGACCTGTGCGCCCGCCGCCACCTGGTCGCGGGCGACGTCGAGGGCCGCCGCGTAGTCGCCGTTGGTGACGAGCTTGCGGAACTTGGCCGAGCCCGTGACGTTCGTGCGCTCGCCCACGTTCACGAAGGGGATCTCCTTCGTGAACGTGAAGGGCTCGAGCCCCGAGAGCCGCATCAGCGGCGCGATCTGGGGCACCGTGCGGGGGCTCTTGCCCGCGACCGCTTCCGCGATGGCGCGGATGTGGTCCGGCGTGGTGCCGCAGCAGCCGCCGACCATGTTGACGAGGCCGCTCTCGGCGAATTCGCCGACGAGTTGCCCCATCGCCTCCGGGCTCTCGTCGTAGAGGCCGAACTCGTTCGGCAGGCCGGCATTCGGGTAGGCGCAGACGAGGGTGTCGCAGACGCGGGACAGCTCGCTGATGTGGCCGCGCATCTCGCGGGCGCCGAGCGCGCAGTTGAGGCCGAAGGTGAGCGGGCTCGCATGCCGCAGCGCGTGCCAGAAGGCGGTCGGCGTCTGGCCCGACAGGGTGCGGCCGGAGAGATCCGTGATCGTGCCCGAGATCTGGATCGGCAGCCGGATGCCGGTCTCCTCGAACACGGCCCAGGCGGCGGCGATCGCCGCCTTGGCGTTCAGCGTGTCGAAGATCGTCTCGATCAGGATCAGCTCGGCCCCGCCCGCGATGAGGCCGCGCACCTGCTCGGCATAGGCGTCGCGCACCTGGTCGAAGGTGACGGCGCGGTAGCCCGGATTGTTCACGTCGGGCGAGATCGAGAGCGTGCGGTTCGTCGGGCCGATGGCGCCGGCCACGAAGCGGCGGCGCCCGTCCTGCGCCTCGGCGAGCTTCGCCGCCTCGCGGGCGAGGCGGGCGCCCTCCGCGTTCAGCTCGTGGATGATCGATTCCATGCCGTAATCGGCCTGGGCGATCGTGGTGCCGGAGAAGGTGTTCGTCTCGCAGACGTCGGCGCCGGCGAGAAAATAGTCGAGGTGGATCTGCCGGATCGCGTCGGGCTGGGTCAGGATCAAGAGGTCGTTGTTGCCGCGCTGATCGTGCCCGTGATCCTTGAAGCGGCCGCCCCGGAAATCCTCCTCGGTGAACTTGAGGCGCTGGATCACGGTGCCCATCGCGCCGTCGAGCACGAGGATTTTTTCGGCCGCGCGGGCGCGCAGGGCCTTCTCGATCTCACGGCCGTCGACGGGGGGAAAGGCGGTCATCGGGTCTCTCGGTTTGATGCGGACGTTTCCCTCCCCGGCGGGGACGGGAGAGTTCGCGGCTCTCGGAGCCTGCTCGTTCGTGCTCCAGCCACCGACCTCTTCCCGAGGTGCGGAGCCGGGGAAGAGGTGCGGTTGCGGGTCAGGCCGCCGCGCGCGTCGCCGCCACGGGGCGCTCGCCCCGCAGGCCCAGCAGGTGGCAGATGGCGTAGACGAGATCGGCGCGGTTCATCGAGTAGAAGTGGAAGTCGTGGATGCCGCGATCCACGAGGTCGAGGACCTGCTCGGCCGCGACCGCCCCCGCGATCAGGCGGCGGGTGTCCACGTCGTCGTCGAGCCCCTCGAAGCGGTGGGCGAGCCACTCGGGCACCGAGGCGCCGGTGCGGCGGGCGAAGTTCGCCGCCTGCTTGAAGTTCTGCACCGGCAGGATGCCCGGCACGATCGGAATGTCGATGCCGCGCGCCCGCACCCGGTCGACATAGCGGAGATACACGTCGTTCTCGAAGAAGAACTGCGTGATGGCCCGGTCCGCGCCCGCATCCACCTTGGCCTTGAGCGCGTCGATGTCGGCGTCGAGCGAGGCGGCCTCCGGATGCTTCTCCGGATAGGCCGAGACCGAGACCTGGAAGTCGCCGATGGCCTTGATGCCGGCGACGAGGTCGCAGGTCTGCTGGTAGCCGCCGGGATGGGGCGCGTAGGCCGTGCCGACACCCTCGGCCGGGTCGCCGCGCAGAGCCACGATGTGGCGCACGCCGACGTCCCAGTAGGAGCGCACCACATCGTCCACCTCGCCCTTGGTGGCGTTGACGCAGGTGAGGTGGGCAGCGGGCTTCAGGGTCGTCTCGCGCACCATGCGGGCGACCGTGTTGTGGGTGCGCTCGCGGGTCGAGCCGCCGGCGCCGTAGGTCACCGAGACGAAGCTCGGGTTGAGCGGCGCGAGCCGCTCGATCGAGGACCAGAGCGTCCGCTCCATCTCCTCGGTCTTCGGCGGGAAGAACTCGAAGGAGACCTGGATCGGGCGGCAGCCCTCGCGGCTCGCGCGGTAGGTGGAGGCTGGCATGGCGGTCCTCTCGTGTTTCCTGGTCGGCCCGCCCGATGCGGACCCTGACATCTCAAGGGGCGGTCAGGCGACCGCCCGATCGTCGGCGAGACCGTCCAGCACCGCCCGGCTCTCCTCGGCGAGCCAGAGCGTGACGGTCAGTTGGTGCTCGGCCTGCGCGGTCGGGGCGAGATCGCGGGTCTCGACCGCGCCGAGCCCGGCCTCGGCGAGCCAGCCGGAGACCTGCTCGGCGGCGAAGCCGAGGCGGCGATGGGCCTGAGACTCGCGCAGGTATTCGAGATCGTGGGGCGCGAAATCGACGACCAGGAGGCGCCCGCCCGGCGCGACGAGGCGGCCCGCCTCGCGCAGAGCCCGGGCGGGATCGTCGAGATAGTGCAGCACCTGATGCACGACGACGAGGTCGAAGCTGGCGCGGCCGAAGGGCGGCGCGTGGATGTCGCCCTGGCGCAGGTCGACCCGCGACAGGCCCATCCGCTCGAGGTTCGCCCGGGCGACCGAGAGCATGGCGTGGCTCGAATCGAGCCCGGTGGCGCGGCCCGCACGCGGGGCGAGGAGGCCGAGCATCCGGCCCGTGCCGGTGCCGAGATCGATCAGGCTCTGGATCGGGCGCGGGCCCAGCACGTCGAGCACCGCCGCCTCGACGGTGGCCTCCGGCACGTGGAGCGAGCGGAGCTGGTCCCATTTCGGCGCGAGCCGCGCGAAGAAGGTCTGCGCGGCTTCCGCGCGCTGCGCCCGCACCGCCTCGCGGCGGGCCTGATCCTCCGAGAGCGGCGGCGCATGCCGGTCGAGCCCCGCGAGCAGCGGATCGACGAGGCCGGCGGAGGTCTCGCACAGACGGAAGAAGGCCCAGGCTCCCTCGCGGTGCCGCTCGATCAGCCCCGCCTCGACGAGGAGCTTGAGGTGGCGCGAGATGCGCGGCTGCGACTGGCCGAGGATGTCGGTGAGGTCGGAGACCGAGAGCTCGCCCTCGGACAAGAGTGCGAGGATGCGCAGGCGCGTCTCCTCGGCCGCCGCCCGCAGGACGCCGAGGGCGTCCGCGAAGGGGACCGGAGCTGCCGCTATGGAGCGCTCTTGAGACATAAAGATATCTTTATGTGCGCAGAAAGCCGTTGGCAAGGGCTATTCGCGATGCACGTCAAACCTCGTTCCAGAGCCACGCCGCGCCCCGCACGCCTGAGGCGTCCCCGTGCAGGCTCGGGCGGATCGGCGTGTCGAACGCGTCCGAGAAGACGTGGGGCGCGGTGGCGGCCGGCAGGCCCGCCAGCAATTCCGGCACCCGCGAGAGGCCGCCGCCGATGACGATCATGTCGGGGTCGAGGATGTTGACGACGTGTGCGACCGCCCGGCCCATCCGGTCGAGATAGGCGGCGAGGGTGGCCCGCGCATCCGCATCGCCGGCGCGCGAGGCCAAGACGATTGCCTCGCCGGTCAGCGCCTCTCCGGTGCGGCGGGCATGGTCGGCGGAGAGGCCCGGCCCGGAGAGGAAGGTCTCGATGCAGCCGCGGCGTCCGCAATAGCAGGCGGGACCCGGCCGCTCCTCGTCGCGGGGCGCCGGAAGCGGGTTGTGCCCCCACTCCCCCGCGATGCGGTCGCGCCCCGACAGAACCCGTCCCCGGATGGCGATGCCGGAGCCGACCCCGGTGCCCAGGATGATGGCCCAGACGAGTTCGGCGCCGGCGCCCGCGCCGTCGACCGCCTCCGAGACGGCGAGGCAGTTGGCGTCGTTCTCGACCCGCACCGGCCGCCCGAGCGCGGCCACGAGGTCGGCGGCGAAGGGGCGCCCGTTCAGCCAGGTCGAGTTCGCGTTCTTGATCAGGCCCGTGCGGGCCGAGATCGCGCCCGGCATGCCGATGCCGACGCTGCAGGGGCCGCCCGCCTCCGCCTCGAGGCGGGCGACGAGGCCCGCGACGGCCCGGACCGTCGCCGCGTACTCGCCCCGCGGCGAGGCGATCCGGCCCTCGGCCAGGGTCCGGCCGGCCCGATCGAGGACGATGCCGGCGATCTTGGTGCCGCCGAGGTCGATGCCGAGGCGATGGGTCTCCGCGCCCACGCCGCCCTACTGCGCGGCGGCCACCTTCGGGGCGTGCTCGCTCGTGTCCATCGGCTCGGGGGATTCGTCCGAGATGTGGGTGCCGATCGCGACCGGGTGCGCCATCACCTCCCGGAGCTTGGTGGCGTCGAGTTCGCCCTCCCAGCGGCTGACGACGACGCAGGCGACGCCGTTGCCGACGAGGTTCGTGAGGGCGCGGCATTCCGACATGAACTTGTCGATGCCGAGCACCAGCGTCATCGCGGCGACCGGGACGGGGTTGTTCGGGATCGCCGCGAGCGTCGCGGCCAGCGTGATGAAGCCGGCCCCGGTGACGCCGGAGGCGCCCTTCGAGGTCAGCATCGCGACGATGATGATCGTCGCGTACTGGCCGATCGAGAGGTCGGCGCCGACGGCCTGCGCCAGGAACAGCGTCGCCAGCGTCATGTAGATGTTCGTGCCGTCGAGGTTGAACGAGTAGCCGGTCGGGATGACGAGGCCGACGACGGAATCCGAGCAGCCGAGGCGGCGCATCTTCGTCATCATGTGCGGCAGCACGGTCTCGGAGGAGGAGGTGCCGAGCACGATGAGCAGCTCGTCCTTGATGAAGGCGAGGAAGCGGAAGATCGAGAAGCCGGCGAACCGCGCGATGCCGCCGAGCACCACGATCACGAAGAGCAGCGCCGTGACGTAGAAGGTGCCGACGAGCCAGGCGAGGTCGACGACCTTCTGGATGCCGTACTCGCCGATGGTGAAGGCCATGGCGCCGAAGGCACCGAGGGGGGCGAGCTTCACGATGAGCCCGATGATGCGGAAGAAGACCTGACCCGCCGTGTCGATGGCGTGGGCGATGCCGTCGGCCTTCGCGCCCATGCCGGTGACGACGACGCCGGTGAGGATCGAGATCAGCAGAACCTGCAGCAGGTCGCCGGTGGCGAAGGCGTCGAAGAAGCTCTTCGGGATCAGCGCCATGATGTGGGCCACCGTCGAATCGGCGGCCGCCTTGCTCGCGTAGGTCGCGACCTTGCTGGCATCGAGCTTGGACGGGTCGGCGTGGAAATCGGCGCCGGGCTGGATGATCTCGCCGACGAGGACGCCGATCAGCAGCGCGATGGTCGAGACCACCTCGAAATAGATCAGCGCCTTCAGGCCGACGCGGCCGACCTTCTTCAGGTCGCCGATCGAGGCGATGCCGTGGACGATGGTGCAGAAGATGATCGGCGCGATCATCATCTTGATCAGGGCCACGAAGGCATCGCCGAGCCATTTCAGCGACTTGCCGAACTCGGGGTAGAAGTAGCCCACCGCGATGCCGAGCGCGATCGCGATCAGCACCTGGATGTAGAGGACCTTGTACCAGGGCTCGCCTGCGGTCGCGGGCGCAGCCGTCGCCGGTGCTGTGGGGGTCGTCGCCTGGGCCATGTCCCTCACCCGTGCGCGCCGAGAAGCGCGCCCTTCCTGATCTCGGTTTTTCGAGACGCTAGCGAAGTTGCGGCGGACGCTCAACTCGCTCTCGGTAGTCCCACTCCGCACAAACGTTACAAAATCTGTCGATCTCGGGGGAGACGATCTTCCCAAGTCGACGGGCCGGTCGCACTCAAGGTCGAGGCGGCCCGACCGCGGTCGCCGCGAAGAGACGAGCCGACCCGTGACACTCCCTCGCGCCCTGCGGAACGCCGCCCTGGCGGTCCTCCTCGTCCTGGCGGCCGGCGAGCCGGCCCTCGCCGGGATCGTCGCCCGCATCGACCAGTCGAGCCAGCGCATGCGGGTCTATGTCGACGGGATGCTGGCCTATGACTGGCCCGTCTCGACGGCGCGGTCCGGCTTCGTCACCCCGAACGGCAGCTACCGGGTCGGGCTGATGGCGCCGATGTGGCGGTCGCGGAAATATCACGGCTCGCCGATGCCGCACGCGATGTTCTTCCGCGGGGGTTACGCGATCCACGGCACCTATGCGGTGGGCCATCTCGGGCGCCGCGCGAGCCACGGCTGCATCCGGCTGAGCCCCGGCAACGCCCGCACGCTGTTCCGGCTCACGCAGGTCTTCGGCGGGGCGCGGATCCTGATCCGGAACTGAGCGGGAGGGGACCCGGCGCAGGCAAGGCCCCGGCCGGGCTTCCGCGATGCGGCCCGAACGGGGCTCGGGGACCGAGGTCCCGCATCCTCGGGGATCCTCGCGCGGGCAGCGGCCCGCCGCGAAGATCCCCAGGGGTTTCAGCGCGGCGAGGCGTCGGGTGCCTCGCGCGTCGGCGTCAGTTCTGCTGCTGCGTCCGGCGGGGGCGGACGGTCCAGCGCTCGAAGGCGGAGGTCGGGTCCTCCTCGCGGGCGGGCTCGTTCTGCGCGTCCTGCGGCGGCTGGATCGCAGCGCCGAGCGCCTGGGACAGGCTCTCGATCACGTCGTCGATGCGCGCGTCGCCTTGTGCGGTCTCGGGCTCCTCGGCAGCGGGCGCCTCGGGCTCCGGATCCGGCTCCGAAGCGGCGGCCTCGGGTGCGGGGGTCGCGGCGACGACGGCGGCGGCCGCGACCGGCGCGGCGGCCGGAGCGCCGGTGCCCGCGATGCGGCGAAGCGCGTTCACCACGCCGTCGTCCTCACCGGACTTTCCCTCGGCCGGGCGGCCCTCCGCGGCCTTCGGGGCGTTGTAGCGGCCGAAGCCGAAGCGGGGCTCGATCAGGTCGAGCACCGCGTCGAGGGCGGCGTTGTTGACGTTGATCTCGCCGGCCTGCGGGGGACCCTGCAGCGCCACCGTGTGCCGCTCGTAGGCGGCGTCCTGCGAGACCTCGCGGCCGAACCAGACGGGCGCCACGAAGCCGTTGGCGTCGTTCTCGTTGTCGAAGGCGACGCTGATCAGGTCGAGGCTGCCGGGGCTGACGTAGCGGTCGATGCGGACCTCGCGGCCGTTCACGTTGACCGTGGTCCGGTCGTAGGCGGCCTTGCCGGTGCAGACGTCGAGAAGGGCGTCGCCGTGGGCGCGCGGCACGTCGGTGCGCTCCTCGCTCGTGCTCCCGTCCTGGCCCGCCGTGACGAGGATCAGGTGGCATTGCTGCCCGTCGACCCGCACGAAGGAGGTGCGCCCGGCCTGGGGGGCGAAGTAGCCCTCGGTGATACGGGATCCACCGCGTTCCTTGCGGATCAGACGCACCAGGGACGGTGCCACGAGAAACCGCCGAACGACACTCATACTCAGCCTCCGCGCATTCGCCGCCCGCCGGCGACGGGTGGACGCTCGTACCGTCGTGTCTCGGATGACCGGGGCTGGACGCGAAGACTTCGGTTGCCTCGCCAACAGCTTTGCAGCAAGGCCCGAGGATCTTCGCCCGGCCCTGCCCATTTCTCGGTCTCACGAGACATTTCGGCTTTGGGTTCACCAGGGACTAAGGAAAAAGGCGCCGAAATCAAGACCGAGGGCCGAGCGACATCTACCGTACGAAACCTTTCCCCATCAAAGGGATGTTTCTCTGCCGGCCTCGGGCTCGAAGGTCAGGGCGGTGCCGTTCATGCAATAGCGCAGGCCCGTCGGGGCCGGACCGTCGTCGAAGACGTGCCCGAGATGGCCCTTGCAGCGGGCGCAATGGGCCTCGGTCCGCACCATCCAGTGGCTGCGGTCGGTCTGCGTCTCGACGGCGCCGGGCAGCGGCTCGAAGAAGCTCGGCCAGCCCGTGCCGGACTCGAACTTGGTGCGGGAGACGAAGAGCGGCTCGCCGCATCCGGCGCAGGCGAAGGTGCCGGGCCGCTTCTCGGCGAGCAGGCAGCTCGTGCCGGCGCGCTCGGTGCCGTGCTCGCGCAGCACCCGGTACTGGTCGGGCGTCAGCGCGGCGCGCCATTCCGCCTCCGAGCGAGCCTCCGGAGCGTCCGTGGTGGGATCGGCCATGGTGTCCTCCTGATCTTCCGGGTCTCGAGCCCGATATGGTGACGGAGCGGTGCGGCCGGGAGGCGGCCTCAGGCCGCTGCCCCGACCGAATCCGCCATCCGCGCCTCGCGGGCGCCGAGGGGCAGTTCGGGGCCCGTGGTCGTGTCCCGGACCGTCTGGTGCTCCATCTCGGCGTTGATCTCGCCGCCGAGCAGCACGATCGTCGCCGAGATCCAGATCCAGGTCATGAAGCCGATCACCGCCCCGAGCGAACCGTACGTCTCGTTGTAATTGCCGAAGTTCGCCACGTACCACGAGAACAGGAGCGAGGCGGCGAGCCAGAGGATGCAGGCGACGAGGCTGCCGGTCCCCACCCAGCGCCAGCGGGCATGCTCCCGGCTCGGGCCGTATCGGTAGAGCACCGAGAGGCCGGCCAGCAGCACGAGGAGCAGCGCGGGCCAGCGCAGCAGCGCGATGAACCACGCGCTGTCGCTGATGCCGACATAGGCGAAGACGACGGGCAGGACCACGATCGAGGTCAGCGCGAAGATGATGAACAGCAGCGCCCCGCCCGTGAAGGTCAGCGAGCGCAGGTTGAGCATCACGAAGGAGCGCTTCTCCTCCTCCTCGTAGACGACGTTGAGGGCGTCGAACATCGCCTTCATGGCGGCGTTCGCGCTCCAGAGGGAGAGCACGAGGCTCGTGAAGAAGGTCACCCCGAGCGTGCCGCCGCCCTTCGAGGCGATGCGCTTGACCTGTTCGCCGACGATCTCGATGGCGCCCTGCGGCAGCACGCCCTGAAGGCTCGCGAGATGCGTGTTGATGACGCTCACATCCGCGAACAGGCCGTAGCAGGCGACGAGGGCGGCCACCGCCGGGAACAGCGAGAGCAGCGAGTAGAAGGTGACGCCCGCCGCCACCGACAGGACGCGATCCTTGTTGAACTCGAGGTAGACGCGGAACGCGATGTCCTTCCAGCCCGCCCCGGTGATCTCGGTGGGATTGCGGGCCTTGCGGCCGCGCTCGGGCTGCGTCGCGCCGACGAGCTCGGCCGCGCGGCCGGTATGGGAGCGGGCGCCGCCATCGGCGGCGCGGACCGGCTCCGGCTCGGTGAGCGGCGCGGCGGATCGGGCCTTCGGCGCCGCGGCGAGCGCGATCAGCGCCGTCCCGACGAGGAGCGTCCACAAGATCGAGCCGCCCGCGCCGGTCTCGGGCGGGGCGGGTGGGCGGGGCGGTGGCGCTGTCATGCGGGAAAGTGGCTCGAGAGGCTGCGCGGCGGCCCCGCGCACGGCAGCAACAACGTCAGCGCGGGAGCGCCGTTCCCCTCGGCATGCGGGCCGCGCGGCTCACGGCCGATAAAGCTGTGCATGGGTCTCGCGGAGCACGTTCTTCTGCACCTTGCCCATGGTGTTGCGCGGCAGCTCGCTCGCGAAGAGCACGCGCTTGGGCAGCTTGAACTTGGCGAGGCGCCCTTCGAGCTGGGCCAGCACGGCCGCCTCGTCCGGCGCGCCCTCGCCCGCCACCACGACGGCGGTGACGCCCTCGCCGAAATCGGCGTGGGGCAGGCCGATCACCGCGGATTCGATCACGCCGGGGATGGCGTCGATCTCGGTCTCGATCTCCTTCGGGTAGACGTTGAAGCCACCCGAGATGATGAGATCCTTGCCGCGCCCGACGATGTGGACGTAGCCCTCCGCATCGATCTTGCCGAGGTCGCCCGTGATGAAGAACCCGTCCGCCCGGAACTCGGCGGCGGTCTTCTCGGGCATCCGCCAGTAGCCCTTGAAGACGTTCGGGCCCTTGACCTCGATCATGCCGACCTCGCCCTCCGGCAGGCGCGCGCCGGTCTCCGGGTCGACCACGCGGAGCGCCACGTCCGGCAGGGGAAAGCCGACCGTCCCGGCGATGCGGCCGCCCTCGTAGGGGTTCGAGGTGCTCATGTTGGTCTCGGTCATGCCGTAGCGCTCGAGGATGGCGTGGCCGGTGCGGGCCTGCCATTCCCGGTGCGTCTCGGCGAGCAGGGGCGCCGAGCCCGAGATGAAGAGCCGCATCGGCGCGGCGACCTCCCGGGTCAGGCCCGGCTCCTTGAGGAGGCGGGTGTAGAAGGTCGGCACGCCCATCATCGCGGTCGCGCGCGGCATCAGCTCCAGGATACGCTTCGGGTCGAGCCGGGGCAGGAACAGCATGGTGCCGCCCGTGGCGAGCACGATGTTCGTCGCCACGAACAGGCCGTGGGTGTGGAAGACGGGCAGCGCGTGGATCAGCACGTCGTCGGCGGTGAAGCGCCAGAGATCGACGAGGGTGCGGGTGTTCGAGGCGAGGTTCTCGTGGGTCAGCATCGCGCCCTTCGAGCGCCCCGTCGTGCCCGAGGTGTAGAGGATCGCCGCGAGATCGTCCGGCTCGCGCGCCACGTCGGCGAAATCCGGTGCCGCCGCATCGGCCGCATCGGCCATGCTGCCCCGCCCGTCGCCGCCGAGGGTGCGGAGCGCCCCGACGCCGGCCCCTTGCGCGACCGGCGCCAGCGCGTCGCGCTTGCCCGGATCGCAGACGAACAGGGCAGGCTCGGCATCGGACAGGAAGTAGGCGACCTCCGCGCCCGTATAGGCGGTGTTGAGGGGCAGGAAGACCGCGCCGGCCCGCACCGCGCCGAGATAGAGGAAGATCACCTCGGGGCTCTTGTCGACCTGCACGGCGACCCGGTCGCCGACCGTCACGCCGAGCTCGGTGAGCGCGTTGGCGTAGGCCGCGGAGCGCGCGAGGAGGTCGGCATAGGTGAGCACCGCCCCGTCCGGCGTCTCGATGAAGGTCCTGGCCGCGGGGTCGGCGGGCAGACCGGCCCGCACGAGATCGAAGAGGTGGTTCGTCATGCGCGCGTGCCTAGCACATCGCGCGAATTCTTGGGGAGGGGTCAGGTTTGGGGAGGGGTAAGGTTTGGGGAGGGGTCAGGAACGTAGGCAGGCGGCAGGGATATGGGCAGATGTCGGGGCTGTGCGGCGGACCGCGCGGTGCCCCGCCGCGAGCGATGCCGTCCGTGCGAGCTTGACGGACGGCCTCCGCCCCGGCAGCGAGAGGGGCTGGCCCACCCTCACGCACGCGTTCGGACATCCCGGCTCGACATGAATCGTCCGCAGGAACGGCCGGCCCGCCGGTGGGATGGCGCGGGGTTCCGGATGCCGGATGCGCGCCGGATCCGTCGCGGCCGCCGGGGAACAGGCGCCGTCTGCCCGGACAGGCCGTCGCCCGCGAGGATATGCCGATGACCCGCGCCATCATGATCCAGGGGACGGGCTCGGATGTCGGCAAGTCGCTGATCGTCGCCGGGCTCGCCCGGGCCTTCACGCGGCGGGGCCTGCGCGTGCGCCCGTTCAAGCCGCAGAACATGTCGAACAACGCCGCCGTCACGGCCGATGGCGGCGAGATCGGGCGCGCGCAGGCGCTGCAGGCGCGGGCGGCCGGCGTGCCCCCCTCCGTCCACATGAATCCGGTCCTCCTGAAGCCCCAGAGCGAGGTCGGCTCGCAGGTCGTCGTGCAGGGCCGCATGGTCGGAACCGCGAAGGCGCGCGATTACCAGGGCTGGAAGCCGCGGCTGCTTGCCTCCGTGCTGGAGAGCTTCGCGCATCTTCGGGCGGAGGCCGACCTCGTCCTCGTCGAGGGGGCGGGCTCGGCCTCCGAGGTGAACCTGCGGGCCGGGGACATCGCCAATATGGGCTTTGCCCGCGCCTCCGGGACGCCGGTGATCCTGCTCGGCGACATCGACCGGGGCGGCGTCATCGCGAGCCTCGTCGGCACGAAGGCGGTGCTCGACGAGGCCGACGCGGCGATGGTGCGCGGCTTCCTCGTCAACCGCTTCCGGGGCGATCCCAGCCTGTTCGCGGACGGGATGCGGATCATCGCGGAGCGCACGGGCTGGGAGAGCCTCGGCCTCGTGCCCCATTTCGCCGACGCCGCGCGGCTCCCGGCCGAGGACGTGCTCGGCCTGCGCGGCTCGGAGGCGCGGGCGGGGTGCCGCACGATCGCGGTCCCGGTCCTGCCCCGGATCGCCAATTTCGACGACCTCGACCCGCTGCGCGCCGAGCCCGGGATCGCGGTGGTGCTGGTGCGGGCGGGCGAAGCGCTCCCCGGCGACGCCGACCTCGTCCTGCTGCCGGGCTCCAAGACCACGATCGACGACCTCGCCTACCTTCGAAGCCAGGGCTGGGACATCGATCTCCGGGCGCATCTGCGCCGCGGCGGGCGGGTCCTCGGCCTCTGCGGCGGCTACCAGATGCTCGGGCGCCTCATCAGCGACCCGCACGGCATCGAGGGCGAGGCGCGCTCCGTCCCCGGCCTCGGCCTCCTCGACGTCGAGACGGTGATGACGCCCCTCAAGCGCCTGGAGGCGGTAACGGGCGAGAGCCTGCCCGATCAGGTGCCGTTCGCCGGCTACGAGATGCATATCGGCGATACAGCGGGACCCGACGCCGCGCGCCCGCTCCTGCGCCTCGCGGACGGGCGGACCGACGGGGCCGTCTCGGCGGACGGCCGGGTGTTCGGCACCTACGTGCACGGGCTGTTCGCGGACGACCGGCAGCGCGCCGCCTGGCTCGCGCGCCTCGGCGCCGCGGCGAGCGGGGCGAATTACGAGGCCGGCATCGAGGCCGTGCTCGACGGCCTCGCCCGGCACATCGAGGCCCATGTCGATTGCGACCGGCTGCTCGCCCTGGCCGGGTGACCGCCTGTCAGCCCGCGAGAAGCGTGGCGAGCACGGCCGCCAGCCCGAACAGCAGGGCGCAGGCGGTGCGGTAGATCCGGATCGCCCGCTCGATATCCCCCGGTCCCGCCTCGGCGCGCCCATCGCCCATCCACGCATCGGCCACGCGCTCGCCCCCGTAGACCCGGGGGCCGGCAAGGCGCAGGCCCAGCGCCCCGGCCATCGCGGCCTCGGGCCAGCCCGCATTCGGCGAGCGGTGGGCCCGCGCATCCCGCCGCATCGCCGCCCAGGCGCCGCGTGCCGAGGCGCCCTTCGTCAGACGCGCCGCCGCGACGATGAGGAGGGCGGTGAGACGGGAGGCCGGCAGGTTGATCAGGTCGTCGAAGCGGGCCGCGGCCCAGCCGAACTCGGCGTGGCGGGGCGTGCGGTGGCCGATCATGCTGTCGGCGGTGTTGGCGGCCTTGTAGAGGAGGCCGCCGGGCAACCCGCCGAGGCCGATCCAGAAGGCCGGCGCCACGATCCCGTCGGAGAAATTCTCGGCGAGGCTCTCGATCGCGGCCCGGCAGATGCCGGCCTCGTCGAGGGTGTCGGGGTCGCGCCCGACGATCATCGAGACGGCGCGGCGCCCGCCCGGGAGGCCCTCCCGCCGCAGCGACGCGGCGACGCGGACGACGTGCTGGTCGAGGCTCCTCTGCGCGGGCAGCGTGGCGCAGAGGAGCGCGGCGAGGACGAGCCCGAGCACCGGGCCGGCGAGCCCGGCGAGCGCCGTCAGGGCGAGGCCGCTCGCGATCGCGGCGGCCAGCAGCACGAGGAGAGCGAGCACGCCCTTGAGGCGGCGCGCGCCGGGCTCGCCCCGGTTCAGCCCCCGGTCGAGGGCCGCGATCAGCTGGCCGATCCAGGTGACAGGGTGGCCGAGCGCCCTGTAGAGCGCGTCCGGATATCCCGCCGCGGCCTCGATCACGAGGGCGAGGGCGAGGATGATGAGCGTGTCGGGCGGATGGGCGAGGACGGTCCAGGACATGGGGTCTCGGGTGGGGGGGCGGGCGCGCCGGTGGTGAGCCACGGCGGCGACCTCGACGCCGCGCGCAGGCTGTTCCCGGACGCGCCCGAGCAGTGGATCGATCTCTCGACGGGGATCAATCCGGTCCCCTATCCCTGTCCGCCGCTGGAGGCCAGCCTGTTCCGCCGCCTGCCCGCGCCAGCCGACCTCGCGGCCCTGCGCGCGGCGGCCGCCACGGCCTATTGCGCAGATCCGGCAGCGATCGTGCCGGCCCCCGGCACGCAGATCCTGATCGAGATCCTGCCGCGGCTCCTGCCGCCGGGGCGGGTGGCGGTGGTCTCGCCGACCTATGCCGAGCACGAAGCCGCCTGGATCCGCGGCGGCCACGCCGTCGCCGCCGTGCCGGAGATCGCCGGGATCGGCGAGGCGGATGTGGCGATCGTCGTCAACCCGAACAATCCGGACGGGCGCGTCATCCCCGCCCCGCGCTTGCGGGCGCTGGCGGAGCGGCTGCGCGGGCGGGGCGGCCTCCTCCTCGTCGACGAGGCCTTCGCCGATCTGGAGCCCGTCGAGAGCCTGTGCCCCTTCGTGGGCCCCGGCCTCGTCGTGCTGCGCTCGTTCGGCAAGACCTACGGGCTCGCCGGCATCCGCCTCGGCTTCGCGGTGGCGGAGCCCGGCTTCGCCGAGCGGATCGCCGCCGCACTCGGGCCATGGGCAGTGTCGGGGCCGGCGCTCGCCATCGGCCGGGCCGCACTCGACGATGCGGCGTGGCGGGAGGCCGCGGCGCGGGAGCGGCGCTGGGATGCGGAGCGCCTCGACCGCATGATCGCCCGCGGGGGCGGCCGGGTCGTCGGCGGCACCGCCCTGTTCCGGACCGCCGATTTCGCGGACGGGCCGGACCTGTTCCGGCGGCTCGGCGAGGCCGGGATCTACGTGCGCCGGTTCGAGGCGGCGCCCGAGCGCCTCCGCTTCGGCCTGCCGCCCGACAAGGCGGCGTGGTGCCGCCTCTCGCGGATCCTCAGGTAGCCCGCGGCCGGTGCCGGTCGAGCACGGCGACGAGGAGGGCGAGGCTCGACAGCACGCCACCGACCGCGCAGACGCCCGGCCAGCCGGCGACGAGGAAGGCCCGCGAGCCGGCATAGGCGCCGAGCGCGCCGAACACGAACATCGCGGTGAACAGGACGGTGTTGATCCGCCCCCGCGCCCCGGGCACGAGCGCGTAGGCGCGGGTCTGGTTGGCGATGAGGGCGCCGTTCAGCCCGATATCGATGAGCAGCACGCCGGCCGCGACGCCGATGAGCGAGGTGCCGCCCCAGAGCCAGAGCACGGCGAAGGCCGCGAGCACGCAGGCGCTGCCCGCCACGACGACGGGCCGCGCCCCGCGCCGGTCCGTGAAGCGCCCCGACATCGGCGCGACGAGCGCGCCCGCGACGCCGATCACCCCGAACAGCCCGGCCCCGGCCGCCGTGAGATCGAAGGGCGGCGCCTCGACGAGGAGGGCGAGCGTCGCCCAGAAGGCGTTGAAGCTCGCGAACAGCAGGGCCTGCGACAGGGTCGCGGTGCGCAGGATCGGCTGCGTGCGCACGAGGTAGAGGATCGAGAGCATCAGCGCCCGGTAGCGCAGGGGCTTCGTCTGCGGCGTGCGCGGCAGGGTCGCGGCCGCGATCCCCGCCATGGCGAGCGCCACGCCCGCCGCCGCGAAGAACACCGCCCGCCAGCCGAACTGGGCACCGAAGAGCCCGCTCGCCGTGCGGGCGAGGAGGATGCCGGTCAGAAGCCCGGTCATCACCTGACCGACGATGCGCCCCCGGCTCGCGTCGGGGGCGAGCTCGGCGGCGAAGGGCACGGCCTGCTGCGCGGCCGAGGCGAGGATGCCGATCATCAGGCTCGCCAGCGCCAGAACGGCGAGGCTCGGGGCAGCGCCCGCCAGCAGCAGGGCGAGGCTGAGCGCCCCGAGCTGGCCGATGATCAGGCTTCGCCGGGGCAGGCTGTCGCCCAGGGGCACGAGGCCGAGGATGCCGAGCCCGTAGCCGATCAGGCAGGCCGTCGGGATCCAGACGGCCGCCCGCGCGCCGAATTCCGAGACGAGGAGCGCGAGAAGGGGCTGGTTGTAGTAGATGTTGGCAACCGCGCCGCCCGCGATCAGGGTCAGGCCGAGGCGGGCGCGGGTCGTGAGACGGGGTGTCTGCAAGGAAGGCGTCAAGGGAGGCGTCGGGGTGCGGGGCAAGCGGGCCCAACGCCCTAGGCCGCGCGGACCCGTCCTGGCAACAACCGCGGGTGGGAGCGTGGGATACCGCTCACGGATCGGTGAACCACCCCCCTCCCTTTCGCCGGAGCGCCCCCGTCACCATATCGCAATCGTTGCGGCAGAAGGACTTATGCTCCGCTGCCGCGCCGGGAGCCCTTGGAAACGTCGCCGTTTCGGGCTCTCATTTCGGGTGCGAGGATCGCCACGCGCTGATTCGCGCCCGCGACAGGCTTTCGCCGGACAACAGGGAGTTCCTGATGCCGAATTACCGCGTGAGTTTCGCCAAGCAGATCCTGGGTGTGCCCTTCACCGTCGGGTCCGTCGAGATCGCCCGGGCCCGCGATCCGGAGCGGGCGCGGCGCGCCGCGGAGCTGCGCTTCGCGCGCCAGCACGGCGTCGAGGATTGGCGCGAGCGGGCGGACCGGAACGAGATCGCGGCGAGCGAGTCGCACCGGGCCTGAGGCCGGCGCCCGACGGGTGCCCGACCCCTGGCCCTGCCCGCGTCCCGGGCCTAGAACGCTGACGGCCGCCTGCGCGGGGCGGCCGCGAATCCTCGACTCGGGTGGCGACGGAGCGAACGGCGTTTCATGGCGGCGACCTCTTTCTTCGGCGACCTGCTGCAGACGATCAGCGATCGCGGCCGAGACCTGATCAGCTTCGGCCGCGGCGACATCGCCGCGAAGGCGACCGCGCCCGAGCTCGCCAAGCTCTGCGAGGACCTGATCTCCCGCCGCGGCGAGGCGTCGGGCGTGGCGCTCGCCCGCCTCATCCTCGACCGCTACGCGAGCTTTCCCACGCCCGAGCGCCTCACCTTCCTGCGGCTCATCGCCCAGGAATTCGACGCCGACCACGCCGCTGTGGAGGCGGCAATCGGCGCCTACCGGGCCGACCCGACGCGCGCCCGCCTCGGGCGCCTGCACGAGGCGGCCGAGCCCCGCAGCCAGGAGTTGATCCGCCGCCTCAACCTCGCCCGCGACGGGACGCTGGCGCTCGTGCGCATGCGCGAGGACCTGATGGACCTGCGCGCGGCGCTCCGCGCCGAGGAGGGTGCGGACGCGGACCTGATCGACGCCGCCGACAGCCTCGACTGCGACTTCGAGCACCTGTTCGCCTCGTGGTTCAACCGGGGCTTCCTCGTGCTGCGCCACATCGACTGGACGACGCCGGCCCACATCCTGGAGAAGATCATCCGCTACGAGGCGGTGCACGAGATCCAGGGCTGGGACGACCTGCGGCGGCGCATCGAGCCCTCCGACCGGCGCTGCTTCGCCTTCTTCCACCCGGCCCTCGTCGACGAGCCGCTGATCTTCGTCGAGGTGGCGCTGACGGGCGGCATCGCCTCGGCGATCGCCCCGATCCTCGCCAACGAGCGCGAGCCCCTACCGATCCGCGCGGCGACGACGGCCGTGTTCTACTCGATCTCGAACTGCCAGCGGGGTCTGGCCGGCGTCACCTTCGGCAATTTCCTGATCAAGCAGGTGGTGGAGGATCTCGCCCGCGAGATCCCCTCGCTGAAGACCTTCGTCACCCTCTCGCCGGTCCCGGGCTTTGCCCGCTGGCTCGATCGGGAGCGGCGCGCCGACGCGCCTCAGGGCCTCACCAAGGAGGATATCGAGGGCTTGCGCCTGCTGGAGCAGCCGGGCTGGCAGGGCGACAAGACGAGCTGCGAGGCGGTGCGCAAGGCGATGCTGCCGGCCGCGGCCGCCTATTTCCTGCGCGCGAAGAACGACCGCGGACGGCCCCTCGACCCGGTCGCCCGCTTCCATCTCGGCAACGGGGCGCGGCTGGAGCGGCTGAACTTCCTCGGCGACACCTCGCCCAAGGGCATCAAGCAATCCCACGGGCTGATGGTGAACTACCTCTACGACCTCTCGGCCATCGAGAAGAACCACGAGACCTACGCGAATCTCGGCACGGTGGCCGCCTCGGGCACCGTGAGCCGGGAATTGCGGGCGAACCTTCCGCCCCCGCGCGCCGTCGCGCTCGCCGACGCCTGAGGGCGCCGCGCAGCGCCTCGGCCGCGCCCTGCGGAGATCAGAACTCGATCCCCTCCTGCGCCTTCACGCCCGCCGAGAAATGGTGCTTCACGTTGCCCATCTCGGTCACGAGGTCGGCCGCCTCGATCAGCGCCGGCTTCGCGTTGCGGCCGGTGACGACCACGTGGAGGTCCGGCCGGCGCGCCCGCAGCACCGCCACCACCGCCTCGACGTTGAGATAGTCGTAGCGGAGCGCGATGTTCATCTCGTCGAGGACGAGGAGGCGGATCGTCTCGTCCGCCATCAGGGTCTGTGCCGTCGCCCAGGCCCGCGCGCAGGCGGCGATGTCCCGGGCCTTGTCCTGCGTCTCCCAGGTGAAGCCCTCGCCCAGCGCGTGCCAGACGACCCGGTCGCCGAAGGTGTCCAGCGCCCGCTTCTCGCCGGTGTCCCAGGCGCCCTTGATGAATTGCACGACGCCGATCCGCCAGCCGCGCCCCAGGGCCCGGAGCACGAGGCCGAGCGCCGCCGTGGTCTTGCCCTTGCCGGGGCCGGTATTGACGATGAGGAGCCCCTTCTCGACGGTCTTCGAGGCGACCTCGGCGTCCTGCACCGCCTTGCGCTTCTGCATCTTCTCGCGGTGGCGCGCGTCCTCGTCGCTCATGCAGGTCCTCCAGCGGGTTTGACGACCATCGGCAGCCCGGCCACCAGGAACACGACGCGGTCGGCCTCCCGCGCGAGGCGCTGGTGGAGCCGGCCGGCCGCGTCGCGGAAGGCGCGGGCCAGGGCGTTGTCGGGCACGATGCCGAGCCCGACCTCGTTCGAGACGAGGACGAGGGGGCCGGCCGCCGCGGCGCAGGCCGCCGCGAGATCCTCGAACGCGGCCGCGAGATCGGCCTCGGCCATCATCAGGTTGGTGAGCCAGAGCGTCAGGCAATCGACGAGGACCGGACCCCGCGTCGCCCGGATCGCGGCGGAGAGATCCACGGGCACGTCCCGCGTCACCCAGCCCTCCCCCCGGCGGGCGCGGTGGAGGCCGATGCGCTCGCGCATCTCGTCGTCCCAGGCCTGCGCGGTAGCGAGGTAGGTCCAGGGCGCCGGGCAGGCCTCGATCAAGGCCTCCGCGTGGGCGCTCTTGCCGGAACGCGCGCCGCCGAGCACCAGGGTCATGCGGGGAGCGGCCTGAAGCATCGGCCTCCTTTGCCCCAAGCCTCCCCCTCCGGTCAAAGATCGCCTCACCTCCGGTCAAAGAATCGCGCGACCGGGCCGAGCCCGCGTTGTGCCCGCTCGCGCGACAGGCTAGAAGCCGGGGGGACGGTGCCCCGGCAACGGGGTGAAAAGGGAATGCGGTGAGGGGCTCGGGCTCCGAATCCGCGGCTGCCCCCGCAACTGTGAGCGGCGAGCTCCTGCCACCACGCCACCGGACCCCCGGGAAGGCGGCAGGCGCGAGGATCCGCGAGCCAGGAGACCTGCCGTCCCCCCGCTATCCTCGACGCCGCCGGCGGGGCGGCCGGAGACCTGACACGATGACGACGAACGTCCAGACCCTCGGCACCACCGGCACCCGCGCGAACGAGGGCGCCGCCGCCATCGTGATCGCCGCCCTGCTCGGCATCGGCCTCGTCTTCCTCGCGGGCTTCGCGCCGGCCTCGGCGCTGCACAACGCGGCGCACGATTTCCGGCACACGCAGAACTTCCCCTGCCACTGACCGCTCTGCCTCAGCCCGCAGAGATCTCATGATCATCCGGCTCCTGTCGGCGGCCCTCGTCGCCGGCTTCCTGGCGGCCGTCGTCGCGACGGGCCTGCAGCTCGCCCTCACCTCGCCGCTCATCATCGCGGCCGAGCGCTACGAGACGCGGGCCGCGCACGAGGCGGCCGACGCCCGCCTGCCGATCATCCTGGCCCACGCGCCCGCCCAGGGGCAGGCGCCCGGCGGCCACGCGCACGACCACGGCACGGCCGGTCCGGGCGGGGAATGGCAGCCCGGCCCCGGCCTGCCGCGGATGGCCTTCACCGGGCTCGCGACGCTCATCGGCGCCGTCGGCTACGCGCTCCTCCTCGGCGCCGCGATGCTCGCCTGCGGCCGCGCGCCGACGCCGGAGCGGGCGCTCGCCTTCGGGCTCGCGGGCTTCGCGGCTCTCGCGCTCGCCCCTGCCCTCGGCCTGCCCCCCGAATTGCCGGGCAGCGAGGCGGCCCCCCTCGTCACGCGCCAAGCCTGGTGGCTGATGACCGCCGCCGCGACCGCGATGGGCCTCTACCTGATCCTGATCCGGCGGGCGGCCATCACCATCCTCGGCGGTCTCGTGCTCATCGTCGCCCCCCATCTCGCGGGCGCCCCGGTGCCGCCCGAGGGGAATTCGGGCGTGCCCGCGATCCTCGCCGCGCAATTCGCCGCGCGCTCGCTCGGCGTCGCCTTCGTGTTCTGGGCGATGATCGGTCTGGCTTTCGGCTGGGCCTGGCAGGTCTTCGGGCGCGAGGCCAAGGCACCCGCCCGTGCCTGAGGCAGCATCCGAACCGGTGGTGCTCTACGTCTGCACCACCTGCCGCGCCGAGGGCGACGGGGACGGCCCGCGCGCCGGGGCACGCCTCCTCGCGGCCGTCGAGAACGCGCTCGCCGCGGAGCCCGTGCCGGGCCTCCGCGTCGAGCCGGTCGAGTGCCTCTCGGTCTGCAAGCGCCCCTGCACGGTCGCGGTCACCGCGCCCGACCGCTGGACCTACGTCTACGGCGACCTCGACCCGGAGACCTCCGCCCCCACCCTCCTCGCGGGCATCCGCCTCTATGCCGGCACGAGCGACGGCATCGTGCCCTGGCGGGCGCGGCCGGAAGCCTTCCGCAAGGGCGTGATCGCCCGCATCCCGCCCCGCGCCTCCGCGTAAGCGGGCGGCACGCCATCACGAGTTCCCCATGAGCATCGTCGAGAAGATCCCCTGCACCATCGTCACCGGCTTCCTCGGCGCCGGAAAGACGACCCTCGTGCGCCACGTGATGGAGCAAGCGGGCGGGCGCCGCCTCGCGATCCTCGTCAACGAATTCGGCGATGTCGGCTTCGACGGCTCGTTCCTCGCCGCCTGCGGCGTGCCGGGCTGCAGCGAGGAATCCATCGTCGAGCTGCCGAACGGCTGCATCTGCTGCACCGTCGCCGACGATTTCGTGCCCGCCCTCAACACCCTGCTGGAGCGCCCGGACCCGCCGGAGCACATCCTGATCGAGACTTCGGGCCTCGCACTGCCGAAGCCCCTCGTCCAGGCCTTCCAGTGGCCGGCGATCCGCTCGCGGGTGACGGTCGACGGCGTCGTCGCGGTGGTGGACGGTCCGGCCGTGGCCTCCGGTGCCTTCGCGGAGGATCCCGACGCGCTCGCCGCCCAGCGCGCGGCCGATGCCAGCGTCGAGCACGAGAACCCGCTGGAGGAGGTGTTCGAGGACCAGCTCCTCTGCGCCGACCTCGTGGTGCTGAACAAGGCGGACCTCCTCGGCGAGGCCGAGCGCGCGAGCGTCCGGGCCGAGATCGAGCGCCAGCTGCCCCGCGCGGTCAAGGTGGTGGAGACCTCTCACGGCGCGATCGACGCCCGGGTGCTCCTCGGCCTCAACGCGGCGGCCGAGGACGACCTCGACGCCCGCCCCTCCCATCACGGCGAGGGCGAGGACCACGACCACGACGATTTCGAGACGGTCGCCCTGCCGGTGCGCGCGGCGAGGAACCCGGGCGACCTCGCCGCACGGGTCGAGAAGGCCGCCGAGACGGCGGGCGTGCTGCGCATCAAGGGCTTCGCCGAGATCGAGGGCAAGCCGATGCGCCTCGTCGTCCAGGGCGTCGGACGTCGCGTCGCGCACCATTTCGACCGGCCCTGGCGCGCATCCGAATCCCGCGACGGCCGCCTCGTCGTGATCGGCCTCAAGGGTTTCGACCGGGATGCCGTCGCGGCGGCGCTCGCCGGATAGGCCGGGGCGGCGCTATAGTGCGGGCGCAGGGACGGCGACCGGACATGCTGGAACGGATCACGAGGCCGATGAGCGTGGCGGAGTTCTTCGCGTGGCAGGAGCGCCAGGCGGAGCGCTACGAGCTCGTCGGCGGCATTCCCGTGCGGCTGACGGCGGGAGCGCGGAACGTCCACGACGACATCGTGGTGAACCTCTTGGTGGCCCTGCGCCGCGGCGGCTGCCGCCCTCTCACCGGCGACGGCAGCGTCGAGACCCTACCCGGCCAGATCCGCCGGCCCGATGTCGGCGTCGATTGCGGCGTGCGCGATCCCAACGCCCTGAAGGCGGCCGAGCCTCGGCTCGTCGCGGAGGTCCTGTCCCCGAGCACGCGCGACTTTGACGCCTTCGAGAAGCTGGCCGAGTACCGGAACATCGAGAGCCTCGAGTACATCCTGCTCGTCGAGCCGAACGCTCCGGAGATCATGCTCTGGTCCCGCGACGCGTCGCGCGCCTGGGTCAAGGAGCGCGTCGCGAGCCTCGACGCGTCCCTCTCCCTGCCCTCCCTCGCCACGAGCCTGCGCCTCTCGGACATCTACGAGGGTGTCGTCTTCCCGAACCGTCCGCGCCTCGTCCAGGACGAGCCGGCCGGCCCGGCGGCCTGACGCGGCGGATCGCGAGACCCCATGCACCTCGTCCGCATCGATACGGTCTCCCTCGACGAGGGCGAGGCGGCCGTCGATCTCGGGCAGGCGCCGGGCGACATCGTCTTCCTCTCCTTCACCGATTCCGACCTCGCGGGCGTCGCGGCCGCGCACGCCGCGGGAGGAGCGGGCGGGCCCTCCCTGCGGCTCGCCAAGCTCGCGCGCCTGCGCCACCCGATGTCGGTGGACCTCTACGTCGACGGCGTGGTCGCCCGCGCGAGGATCGTCGTGATCCGCTGCCTCGGCGGCCTCGATTACTGGCGCTACGGCGTGGAGCGGGCCTACGCCGCGGCGCGGGCGCGAGGGGTCAAGCTCGCGGTGCTGCCCGGCGACGACCGGCCGGATTCGCGCCTCGACGCCTATTCCACGGTGCCCGGCCTCGCGGCCGATCTCGATGCCTATTTCCGCGCCGGCGGCCCTGACAACCTGCGCCGGATGCTCGGGCGGCTGGCCTCCGAGATCGGCGAGCCGGCCGCGGTCGAGCCGCCGGAACCGCTGCCGCGGGGCTTCGCGTGGTGCCCCGGCTGCGGGCCGGTCTCCGTCGAAACCGCCCTCGCGGCGGCGGGAGCACCGATGGCGCTCCTCCTCGTCTATCGCTCCGCCATTCTCGGGGGCGACACGGCCCCGGTCGCGGCGCTCGCGGCGGCCCTGCGGGCGCGGGGAGTCGGCAGCGCCGTCGTCGCGGTGTCGAGCCTGAAGGACCCGGCCGCGTTGGAGCCGGTGCGCGCCCTGATCGCCGCACGCCGGCCCGACCTCGTCGTGGCGGCGACCGCCTTCTCGGCGCGGGAGGACGCGGCCTTCCCCCTCGACGCGGCCGATTGCCCGGTGCTGCAGGCCTTCACGATCGGCAGCCCCCGCGCCGCCTGGGCGGCCTCGGCGCGCGGCATGAACGCCGCCGACCTCGCCATGCAGGTGGCGCTGCCCGAATTCGACGGCCGGCTCTCGGGCTTCCCCGTCTCGTTCAAGGAGGAATTCCCCGAGGTCGAGGGCTATGCCGAGCGTCGCGCGATCCCCGACCCGGAGGGCATCGCGGCCCTCGCCGACCGGGCCGCCGCCTGGATCCGGCTCGCGCGGACGCCACGCGCGGAGCGGCGGCTCGCGATGGTGCTCTCGGACTATCCCGCCCGCGGCGGCCGGGCCGGCTTCGCAGTCGGGCTCGACACGGAAGCGAGCGCCCGCGCCATCGCGGCGGATCTGGCGGAGGCCGGCTACGCGATCGGGTCGCTGCCGGAGGCCGGCGGCCTGTTGCGGACCCTCACGGAGGGCGCGGCCGGGTTCGCGGTGTCCCTCGACGATTACCGGGCGTGGCTCGCGACCCTGCCGGCAGAGGCGCGCGAAGCCCTGAACGCCCGCTGGGGAGCGCCGGAGAGCGATCCCGCACTCATCGACGGGGCCTTCCGCTTCCGGTCGGCCGCGGGTCCCCTCTCGATCTTCCTCCAGCCGGACCGCGGCCGGGGCGAGGACCGCAAGGCCGGCTATCACGACCCGGACGCGCCGCCGACCCACGCCTACCTCGCCTTCCATCTCGGCCTGCGGACCCGCTTCGACGCGCTGATTCATCTCGGCACCCACGGCACCACGGAATGGCTGCCCGGCAAGGCCGTCGCCCTCGGTCCGGAATGCTGGCCGGCCCTCGCCGTCGGCGCGCTGCCCGTGATCTACCCGTTCATCGTGGACGATCCGGGCGAGGCCGCACCCCTGAAGCGGCGCCTCGGCGGCATCGCCCTCGGCCACCTGACGCCGCGCGTGGAGCGGGCCGAGCTCGCCCCGGACGCGGCGCGCCTGCGCGAGCTCGTGGAGGAATACGCGTCCGCGAGCGTGCTCGATCCGCGCCGGGCCGCGCTCATCGCGCGGGCGATCCTGGACGATGCCGAAGCGGCGGGCCTCCTCGACGGCGCCGGCATCGCGGCCGACACGCCGATCACGGACGCGCTCACCGCCCTCGACGCGCATCTCTGCGACCTCGCCGAGACCGCCTTCCGCGACGGCTTCCACGTCTTCGGGCGCGCGCCCGAAGACGCCGATGCGGGCCGCCGCGCCTGCGCCGAGGCCGAGCGGCAGGGCCTTCTCGCGGCCCTCGACGGGCGGTTCGTGCCGCCGGGTCCCGCCGGCTCGCCCTCGCGCGGGCGGACCGACGTGATGCCCACGGGGCGCAACCTCACCACCCTCGACCCGCGCGCCCTGCCGACGCGGGCCGCCGCGACGCTCGGCGCCAAGGCGGCCGATGCCGTGGTGCGCCGCTACCTGCAGGACGAGGGCGAGTACCCGGCCCGCATCGTCATGGACCTCTGGGCCTCGCCGACCCTGCGCACAGGCGGCGAGGACGTCGCCCACGCCCTCTCACTGATGGGCGTCCGCCCGGTCTGGGACCACGCCACGACCCGGGTCACCGGCTTCGAGGTGCTGCCGCTCGCCCTGCTCGACCGGCCGCGCATCGACGTGACCCTGCGCGTCTCCGGCGCCTTCCGCGACACCTTCCCGGAGACGCTGGCGCTCCTCGACCGGGCGGCCCGCGCGGTGGCCGCCCGCGACGGGGAGGAGGAATCCGAGAACCCGCTCGCCGCCGCCCGCCGCCGCGGCGAGGCGACATCCCGCGTCTTCGGCGCCGCGCCCGGCCGCTACGGGGCGGGCGCGGCCGGCACCGCCCTCGACGGCGCCTGGGAGACGCGGGCCGATCTCGGCGCCGCCTACCTCGCCGCGACCTCGCACGCCTACGGCGACGCGGAAGGCGCGGATGCGAGCTTCGCCGAGCGGGTGGCGCGGGCCGACGCCTACGTCCACGCCTTCGACGTGGCCGAGCGCGACCTCCTCGACGGCGACGCGGGCGCCGACGCGATGGGCGGCTTCGCGGCGGCGGCGGAGGCGGGGGGCGCGAGCCCCGCCCTCTACAGCCTCGACGTCGCCGACCCCGAGGCGCCCAAGGCCCGCACCGCCCGCGAGGACGTGGCCCGTCTGATCCGCGGGCGCCTCGCCAACCCGCGCTGGATCGCCGCCCAGCTCCGCCACGGCTACCGGGGCGTGCAGGAGCTGGCGCAGGGAATCGACGCCCTGTTCGTCCTCGCCGCCACGACCGACGCGGTGCGCGGCAGCGACCTCGACCACCTCTACGGCGCCTGGATCGCCGATCCCGAGACCTTCGAGCGGATCGCGGCGGCAAACCCTCCGGCGACGCGGGCGATCCTGGAGCGGTTCGAGGACGCGCGCCGCCGCGGCCTCTGGCTGAGCCGCCGCAACGCGATTCCCCCCGACGCGCTGATGCCGGAGGCCGCCGAATGAGCCTGCCCCGGCGCGCCCTTCCCGAGGCCCCCTCCCGCCGCGGCTGGTGCCCCGGCCTCGCCCGGCCGATGCCGACCGGCGACGGCCTCCTCGCCCGCATCCATCCCGCGGGCGGCGTCCTGACGCTCGAACAGCTGCGCAACGTCGCCAAGGCCGCCCGCCGCTTCGGCAACGGGCATATCGACGTGACCGCCCGCGCCAACCTGCAGGTCCGCGGCGTCACGGAGGCGACGCGCGGGGATCTCGCGGCCCGGCTCGACGCCGCCGGCCTCGGCGACGCGCGGCCGGATGGCGGCCCGCAGCGGCTGACGCTCGCGAGCCCGCTGGCCGGCCTCGATCCCGCGGAGCTGATCGACGTGCCGGCGCTGGCGCGGGACATCGAGGCGGCGGGCCGCGCCATCGCCGGGCTGCCGGCCAAGACCCTGGTGAGCCTCCACGGCGGCGGCCGCTTCGGGCCGGGTGAGGCCGAGGCCGACATCGCCCTGCGCGCCGAGGGCCGCGGAGAGATCGCGCTCGCCCTCGCGACCGCGGACGGGCCGGACCGGATCGGCGAGGTCTCCGAGGCGGAGGCGGCCGGCGCGGTGGCCTATCTCCTCGCCGCCTTCGCCCGCACGGGCCAGCGCCGCGTGCGCGACCTCTCGGATGAGGCGCGCCGCTTCCTATTTGCAGGGCGCCCCCCCTCCCCAGTCCGGGAGAGGGGGTCCGTCGTGCCGAACGGTGCCCTGGCCGGGCAGCGCGGAATGCCGCCTCCGGCGGGCCTTCACGTCCTCTCCCCGTCCCTTGCAATCCTCGCCGCCGAGGCGCCCTTCGGCCGCTGCGACGCCGCCGCCCTCGACGCGCTGGCGCGGATTGCCGACGCTCTCGGCACGCCCGAGATCCGCCTCTCCTCGACGCGCGGCTTCGTTCTGAGCGCGCCCGATCCCGCCTCGGGCACGCGGGCGCTCGCCGACCTCGCCGCCGCCGGATTCGTGGTCGCACCCGACGATCCGCGGCGGTCCGTCGCCGCCTGCCCCGGCGCGCCCGCCTGCGCCTCGGGCTCCACGCCGGCGCCCGCCGACGCCGCCCGCCTCGCCGAGGCCTTCAGGGCCTTCGCGAGCCGCGGCCTGAACGCCCACGTCTCCGGCTGCGCCAAGGGCTGCGCCCGGCCCGCTCCCGCCGACCTCACCCTCGTCGGGGCCGACGGGCGCTACGGCATCGTCCTGAACGGGGCGCCCGGCGATGAGCCGGCGATCCAACTGACTTTCGAGGCGGCGCTCGAACGCGTAAGGAGGGCGGATTCCGCCGAGCCTCTCCAGCGCGCCTTCGACACCCGACCCACAAATTCCGACCCATAAATTCGACCGATGAGTTCCGACCGATGAGTTCGCGCCTCGACTACCTGCGCGACGGGCAGGCCATCTACGCCCGCTCCTTCGCGATGATCCGCGCCGAGGCCGACCTCGCCCGCTTCCGCGGCGCGGCCGAGCGCGTCGTGGTGCGCATGATCCACGCCTGCGGCATGACCGACCTGCCCGCCGACGTGGAGATGTCGGAGGATTTCGCGGCCGCCGGCGAGGCGGCGCTGAAGGCCGGCGCCCCCATCCTGTGCGACGTGCGCATGGTCGCCGACGGCGTCACCCGCGCCCGGCTGCCGGCGAACAATCCCGTCCTCTGCACCCTCGGCGATCCGCGCGTCCCCGGCCTCGCGGCCGAGGCCGGCACCACCCGCTCGGCGGCCGCGATGGAATTGTGGCGCGAGCACCTGCCCGGCAGCGTCGTCGCCGTGGGCAACGCGCCGACCGCCCTGTTCCGGCTCCTCGAGCTGCTCGACGAGGGCGTGACGCCTCCGGCTGCGGTGATCGGCATCCCGGTCGGCTTCGTCGGCGCCGCCGAGTCGAAGGAGGCGCTGGCGCGCGACGGGCGCGTGCCCTTCGTCGTGGTGCACGGCCGCCGCGGCGGCAGCGCCATGACGGCGGCGGCGGTGAACGCGCTCGCCTGCGAGGTCGAGTGATGGACGCGCGCGACAGCCTGTTCGCCGACGGGCCCGCCCCCGAGGCGCCCGCCCGCGTGACGACCGGCACCCTCTACGGCGTCGGCATGGGCCCGGGCGATCCGGACTACCTGACGGTGCGCGCCGTGCGCGTGCTGGAGCGGGCGCCGGTGCTCGTCCATTTCTGCAAGAAGGGCCGGCGCGGCAATGCCCGCACCATCGCGGACGCGATCCTGCGCGACCCGGCCCGGGAATTTCCCCTCGTCTACCCCTACACGACGGAACTCGCCCCGGAGGACGCGACCTACGTCTCGGCGCTGGCGGGGTTCTACGACGACGCGGCCGCCCGGCTCGCCGACCATCTCGGCGCGGGCCGCGACGTCGCGATCCTGTCCGAGGGCGACCCGTTCTTCTACGGCTCCTTCATGCACCTCTGGCGGCGCCTGAAGGATCGCTTCCCCGTCGAGGTGGTGCCCGGCGTCACCGGCATGTCCGGCTGCTGGACGCGGGCCGGCACGCCGATCACCTGGGGCGACGACGTGCTCACCGTGCTGCCCGCGACGCTGCCGCACGCGGCGCTGGCCGAGCGCCTGCGCGGCACGGACGCGGCCGTGGTGATGAAGCTCGGCCGCCACCTGCCGAAGGTGCGCGCGGCTCTGGCCGAGGCCGGGCTCCTCGACCGGGCGGTCTATGTCGAGCGCGGCACCATGGCGGGCGAGAAGGTGATCCCCCTCGCCCAGAAGCCCGACGACGAGGCGCCCTACTTCTCGATGGTGCTCGTGCCCGGCGAGGGACGGCGGCCGTGAGCGGCAGCGTCGCGATCGTCGGCCTCGGACCCGGAGACGGGAGCCTCGTCACCCCGGCGGCCCAGGCCGCCCTGGACCGGGCGACGGACCTGATCGGCTACATCCCCTACGTCGCCCGCGTGCCCGAGCGTGCGGGCCTGACCCGCCACCCGAGCGACAACCGCGTCGAGGTTGACCGCGCCCGCCACGCCCTGATGCTCGCTGCGGAAGGACACCACGTCGCCGTGGTCTCGGGCGGCGATCCGGGCGTCTTCGCGATGGCCGCCGCTCTCTTCGAGGCGGTCGAGCAGGGCGACCCCGCCTGGCGGAGGCTCGCCATCACGGTCGAGCCCGGCATCACGGCGATGCTGGCCGCCGCCGCCCGCCTCGGCGCGCCGATGGGCGGCGATTTCTGCGCGCTCTCGCTCTCCGACAACCTGAAGCCCTGGGACGTCGTGACCGCGCGCCTCGAGGCGGTGCTGCGGGCCGACCTCGTCGTCGCCCTCTACAACCCGATCTCCTCGGCCCGCCCCTGGCAGCTCGGCGCGGCCCTCGGCCTCGCCCTGGAGATCCGCGCCCCCGAGACCCCCGTCGCCTTCGCCCGCGCCGTGACCCGGCCGGACGAGACCCTCCGCGTGATGACGCTGGCGCAGGCCCGGGAGGCGCCCGCCGACATGGCGACGCTCGTGATCATCGGCGCCTCGGGCACGCGGCTGATCCCGCGTGGGCCGGGCGAGCGCCCGTTCCTCTACACGCCGCGCAGCGTGCCGGCGGGGCGGTGATGGCGCCCGCGCACGCATCGCGCCGCGCCCCCTCTCCCGTTCGGGAGAGGGTTGGGGTGAGGGATGCGCCCTCTCCGGAAAGACCTGTCCCCCTCGCCCGGTCCGCATCCTGCGGACTCGACCTCTCCCGGACGGGAGAGGTGAGGCGCGCCTCACGCCCCGCCGAGAAGCGCCCTCAGCGCGGCCTCCGGATCCGCCACGGCCGGCACGTCGGGCTTGTCCGGGCGGCGGACCATCACGACCGGGATGCCGAGGTCGCGCGCCGCCGCGATCTTGCCGTAGGTGGCCTCACCACCGGAATTCTTGCTCACCAGCACGTCGATGGCGGAGCCGCGCAGGAACGCGGCCTCGGCAGACGCGTCGAAGGGGCCGCGCGCGGTAATCGCTGTCAGGTGCGGCACCCGCAGCACGTCGGCCACCGGCTCGATCGCGCGGACCACGTAATCGTGCTGGGGGGCCGCCGCGAAGGCGGCGAGTTCCTGACGGCCGACCGTGAGGAAGGCGCGCAGGGGCGCTTCGCCCAGAGCCGCCACGGCCTCGGGCACGCTCCCGACCTCGCGCCAAGCGTCGGCCGCCTGCCTTTCCCAGGGCGGGCGCCGGATCGCGAGCAGGGGCACCCCGGCCATCGCCGCCGCCTCGGCGGCGTTGCGCGAGATCCGCGCGGCGAAGGGGTGTGTGGCGTCGACGAGGCGATCGACGCCGTTCTCCGTCAGATAGCGGGCAAGCCCCTCCGGGCCGCCGAAGCCGCCGATGCGGGTCGGCACCGCCTCGGGCTTCGGCGCGGCGGTGCGGCCGGCGAGCGACAGGGTGACGGCGTGGCCGGAGCCGGCGAGGCCCCGCACCAGGGCGCTCGCCTCGCCCGTGCCTCCGAGGATGAGGATGCGCATGGCAGCCTTCTCCGCTAGCCCCGCGCCGGAGTCGAGCCGCGAGCCCTGGCCGTCGCGCGAGCCCTGCCTGTCGCGCGAGCCCTGGCTGTCGATCGTCGGGATCGGGGAGGACGGCCGCGCCGGGCTCTCTCCGGCCGCGAGCGCCGCCCTCGACGCGGCCCACGTCGTCTATGGCGGCCGGCGCCACCTCGCCCTCGCCGCCCCCCTCTCCGGCGAGGCGCGCCCCTGGCCGAGCCCCTTCGCGGGGGCCTACGACGCGATCCTGGCACGCCGCGGCGAGCCGACCTGCATCCTCGCCACCGGCGACCCGTTCCACTTCGGCATCGGCGCCGAGATCGCGCGCCTCGTGCCGCCCGGCGAGATCCGGGCCTTCCCGCAGCCCTCCGCCTTCAGCCTCGCCTGCGCCCGCCTCGGCTGGCCGCTGGCCGAATGCGCCTGCCTGACGCTGCACGGCCGCGCGCTGACGCGCATCCTGCCCCATCTCCAGCCGGGCGCCCGCCTCCTCGTCCTGTCCTGGGACGAGACGACGCCGGGCCGCGTCGCGGCCCTGATGGCCGAGCGCGGGTTCGGCGCCTCGCGCCTGGCTGTGCTTGAGGCGATGGGCGGGCCGCGCGAGCGAATCCGCAGCGCCACGGCCGAGGGCTTCGGGCTCGACGGGATCGACCCGCTCAACACCCTCGCGATCGAGGTCCTTGCGGCCTCCGACGCCCGGGTGCTGCCGCTCGCCCCCGGCCTCGACGACGCGTTCTTCGAGAATGACGGGCAGCTCACCAAGGCGGAGATCCGCGCGGTGACGCTGGCGGCGCTCCGGCCCCGCCTCGGCGAACGGCTCTGGGATATCGGCGGCGGCGCCGGCTCCGTCGCGATCGAGTGGATGCTGCGCCATCCCGCCATGCGGGCGGTGGCCGTCGAGATCCGCCCCGACCGTGCCGCCCGCATCCGCCGCAACGCCGAGGCGCTCGGCGTGCCCGACCTCGCGGTGGTGGAGGGCGCCGCCCCCGCCGCCCTCGACGGATTGCCGGCGCCGGACGCGGTCTTCGTGGGCGGCGGCGTCTCGGAGCCGGGGCTGCTGGCCCGCGCCGCCGCTTGCCTGCCCGCGGGCGGGCGCCTCGTCGCCAACGCGGTGACGCTCGAAGGCGAGGCGGCACTGCTCGCCGCCTTCGCAAACGGGGGGGGCGCCCTGCGGCGCCTCTCGGTCGCCCGGGCCGATCCGGTCGGCGGGATGCATGGATGGCGCGCGGCCATGCCGGTCACCCAGTGGGTCTGGACGAAGCCGTGACCGAGGCCCCTCCCCTCGTCGCCGGCATCGGGTTCCGCCGCGGGACGGAGCCCGCCGAGATCGTCGCCCTGCTGCGCCGCGCGCTCGCCGAGGCCGGGACGGATGCGCCCCGCCTCGCCGCCATCGGCACGGCCGAGGACCGGGCGGCGGAGCCGGCCCTGCGCGAGGCGGCGCGCGCCTTCGCGCTCGCGCCGACGCCGGTGTCGCCGGAAGCCCTCGCCGCCGCGGATGCCCGGGTGCTGACCCGCTCCCCCCGCATCGAACGCCTGCGCGGCGTCGGCTCGCTGGCCGAGGCGGCGGCGCTCGCGATCGCCGGTCCCGATTCCCGCCTCGCCCTTCCCCGCATCGCCAGCGCCGGCGCCACCTGCGCGCTCGCCGTCCCGAGCCCGTCCCCATGACCGTTCACTTCATCGGCGCCGGCCCCGGTGCCGCCGACCTCATCACGGTGCGCGGCCGCGATCTCATCGCCGCCTGCCCCGTCTGCCTCTACGCGGGCTCCCTCGTCGCGCCCGAGATCCTGCGCTGGTGCCCGCCGGGCGCCCGCATCCTCGACACCGCGCCCCTCGACCTCGACGCGATCGTGGCCGCCTGCGCCGAGGCCCACGCGGCGGGCCAGGACGTCGCCCGGCTGCATTCCGGCGACCTCTCGATCTGGAGCGCCCTCGCCGAGCAGACGCGCCGCCTCGACGCGGCCGGCATCCCCTACACGGTGACGCCGGGCGTGCCCGCCTTCGCCGCGGCCGCGGCCCTGCTCCGGCGGGAACTCACCGTGCCGGGCTTCGCCCAATCCGTCGTCCTGACCCGCACCTCGGGCCGCGCCAGCGCCATGCCGGAGCGGGAGACGCTCGCGGCCTTCGCGGCGACGGGGGCGACGCTCGCGCTCCACCTCTCGATCCATGTCACCGAACAGGTCGTCGCCGAGCTGACCCCCTTCTACGGGCCGGATTGCCCCGCCGCCGTGGTGTTCCGCGCGACCTGGCCGGACGAGCACGTGATCACCGGGAGCCTCGCCACCCTCGCGGCTTCCGTCGCGGAGGCGGGGCTGGAGCGTACGGCGCTGATCCTCGTCGGGCCGGCGCTCGCGGCGCACGACTTCCGCGAGAGCGCCCTCTACGCGAAGGGCTACGACCGCCGCTTCCGCCCGACCGGCGCGGGCCTGCCGCCCGCATGAGCGCGCCCGGCCTCCTCGTCGCCGCCCCGCGCTCGGGCTCGGGCAAGACCACCGTGACCCTCGCGCTGATGCGCGCGCTCGCCCGGCGTGGCGTGGCGGTGCGCGGCGCGAAATGCGGGCCGGACTACATCGACCCGGCCTTCCACCAGGCCGCGACCGGCCATCCGAGCGTCAACCTCGACAGTTTCGCGATGGAGGACGGCCTCCTCGACGCGGTCGGGCGAATCGCCGCCCAGGGTGCCGACCTCGTGATCGCCGAGGGCTCGATGGGCCTGTTCGACGGGATCGTGGCGGGCGAGGGCCGCACGGGTGCCAATGCCGACATCGCCGCCCGCTACGGCTGGCCCGTCCTCCTCGTCCTCGACGTCTCGGGCGCGGCGCAATCGGCCGCCGCAATCGCCCTCGGCTGCGCCCGCTACGATGCGCGGGTGCGGGTCGCGGGCGTGGTGCTGAACAAGGTCGCGAGCCCGCGCCACCGCCGCCTCGTCGAGGCGGGGCTTGCCCGGATCGGGATGCCGGTGCTCGGCGCGCTCGCCCGCGACGCGAGCCTCGTCCTGCCCGAGCGGCATCTCGGCCTCGTCCAGGCGCGGGAGACCCAGGATCTCGAGGCGCGCCTCGACCGGCTTGCGGATCTCGCGGAAGCCGGGCTCGACCTAGACGCGATCCGGGCGCTGGCCGGCGGCGCCGGGCCGCCCGCCGGGGACGGGGATGGGCTGCCGCGCCCGCCGGGGCAGCGCGTCGCCGTCGCCTCCGACGAGGCGTTCACCTTCCTCTACCCGCACATGGCGGCGGGCTGGCGGGCGATGGGGGCCGAGATCGTGCCTTTCTCGCCGCTCGCCGACGAGGCGCCGCCGGAGACCTGCGAAGCCTGCTGGCTGCCCGGTGGCTACCCGGAGCTCCATGCGGGGCGCCTCGCCGCGGCGGGCCGCTTCCTCGACGGCGTGCGGCGTTTCGCGGCGGAGAAGCCGGTTCACGGCGAGTGCGGCGGCTACATGGTGCTGGGGCAGAGCCTGGAGGACGCCGCCGGGCAGACCCACGCCATGGCGGGTCTCCTGCCGGTCGCGACCTCCTACAAGGCGCGCAAGCTCCATCTCGGGTACCGGGTCGCGCGGCTCGTCGCGGACGGCCTGCTCGGCCCGGCCGGGACGCGCCTCGTCGGGCACGAGTTCCACTACGCGAGCGAGTTGACGGAGCCTCCCGGCGCCGACCTCGCCCTGGCCGAGGTCACGGATGCCGAGGGCAGGCCCCTCGGCCTCGCCGGGCACCGCAGGGGCCGGGTCACCGGCAGCTTCTTCCACCTGATCTCGAGCCGCGCGGCGGGCTGAGCGGCGTCAGCCCGCGGAAGGCCGCCCGCGTCCGGTCAGGCCGTGCCCTCGGTGGCCGGCGCGTGGCCGAGCCGGGAGGCCGTGCGGACGATGGCGAGCACGTCGCGGCGCAGCTGGTCGTCCCGGATCGCGGCGTAGGCGCGCAGCAGCTCGATCGCGCCGTGGGCGCTGAGGAAGCCGAACACGTCCTCCTGCGCCTGGCCGGCCGCGTCGCTCTCCTCGAATAAGGCGGAGACCGGCACCTCGAGAAGGCGGGCGATCTCGCGGAGGCGGCCCGCGCCGACGCGGTTCTGGCCCTTCTCGTATTTCTGCACCTGCTGGAAGGTCACGCCCACGGCCGTGCCGAGCGCCGTCTGGCTCATGCCGCGGGCCTTGCGCAAGGCCGTGATGCGGAGACCGACAAGGCGGTCCACGTCGGTGGTCTGCTTAGGCATCATCGTTCAACGTGGTCCTTCTTCCTGATCGCTCGCTCGCCGCCGGACCTCCGGCGAGACGAGCTTTTTTCAACGGCGGCCTTCGGGTTCCGAGACCCGCGGGACGGGCCGGCGGCGACGGAGGACCGTGGCCGGATATTCCCCTCGCGCGGCGGCCCGACCAAATCACGAGCGCGTGCAGGTCGTGGCGGCGTCTCGGCGTACCAGAAGGTTGCCTTAGCAACAACTTGACCACGAAGGCCGGGGAAATTGCAAGTCGTGCTCCGGGGCCTTCAGACCTTTTGCGAGGCGAGAAGTACGGAGTCACTGATCAGTGATGCGCAATTCACGCACTTGCGGCGAGGCGCCCGATTTCGCGCGCCCGAAGACAGGGGATAGGATTCCCGCCCGAGCGAGACCGGATGTTCCGGTCTTCGGACTTTCCAGCGACAGGAGCCCCGCATGTTCATTGCCATGAACCGCTTCAAGGTGGTCAAGGACGCGACCCAGGAATTCGAGCAGGTCTGGCTCGGGCGCGACAGCCACCTCGGCGAGATGGCGGGCTTCGTCGAGTTCCAGCTCCTGCGCGGCCCCGAGCAGGAGGACCACTTCCTCTACGCCTCGCACACGATCTGGCGCTCGCGGGCCGATTTCGAGGCCTGGACGCGCTCCGAGCAGTTCCGCAAGGCCCACAGCCGGGTGCCGACCACCAAGCCGCTCTATCTCGGCCACCCGCAATTCGAGGGCTTCGAGACGATCCAGACCGTCTCACCCGCGGGCGCGGCTGACGCGGCCTGAGGAGCAGCCCCGCGCAGGTCGAGGCCCCGCCCCGACGTGCGCCGGCGCACCACTCAATCCAAAATACAACCGGAGATCGAAACCCGGCGGGCGCCGGGCCCGTATCCCCGCGGCGCCGCGCCTTGCGCGGCGTGCAGGCAACCCGTAAGCGCAAATTTTAATTGGGCGCAATCGATCCGGACGGGTCGGTCCGAGGTCCGAAGGTTGCTCGGTCAGGCCCGAGCACCCGGGCCGCGGCGAGATCCGTATCAGTCCGGGACGAAGCGTGGTTCACGACGGAACAGAGCGCCCGATGTTTCAGGATCGACTTCCCGAGACTTACCAGAGCGTCCGCTCTCCCGGCGGGCGCCGGCACGTCTGGTCGGCCCTGCTGCCGCGCCGCAGCCGCGCCGCCTTCCGCCTCGGGATCTCGGCCACCGTCGCGGTGGCGGACGTGCTCACGATCTGCGGCCTTGGCCTGCTCATCGAGGCGACCTACTACTTCGCCCATGCGGGGACGCTGATCCCGGGTTCCGAGATCCGCAGCCTGCGCATCGCGGGCCTCGTCGCCCTCATCGTGCTGCTCACCAACCTCGTGCGCGAGGAATACAGCATCGAGACCTCGCTGGCGCAGCGCCCGCACCTGCGCCGGGCGGCCACGCTCTGGCTCGTCGCCTGGGCGGTCGTCCTCGTCTTCGGCTTCGCCACCAAGACCACGACCGACTTCTCCCGCGTCGTCACCGTCACCCTGTTCGTGCTCGGCCTGCCCGTGATGCTGAGCGTGCGGGCGGCGATGATCGCGCTGGTGCGCCGCGGCATCACCCCGGCCTCGGCCTCGGTCAGCCGCGTGCACCTCGTCGGCTTCGAGGAGGACATCGCGCGCTTCTACGCGAGCAACGATGCCGAGGCCCTGGGCCTGCGCGTCATCGGCACGAGCTACCTGCGCCGCGTCGACACGGGGCTCGACGAGGCCGCGCGCCAAGCGCAGCTCTCGGAGGATCTCGACCTCGCCGTCTCCGTTGTGCGCTTCCTGCGCCCGGACGACGTCTTCATCCTCGTGCCCTGGACCGACAACGCCGAGGTCGAGCGCTGCATCGACGCCTTCCTGCGCGTGCCCTCCGCCCTGCATCTGCGGCCGGGGCCGGTCCTCGACCGCTTCCCCGACCTGCAGATCGCCCGGGTCGGCCGCCTGTCCGGCATCAATATCGGGCGCCGCCCGCTCAATCTCGGCGAGATCCTGATCAAGCGCGCCTTCGACCTCGCGCTGTCGCTGACCGCCCTCGTGATGCTGGCGCCGCTGCTGGCGGCGGTCGCGGTGCTGATCAAGCTCGACAGCCCCGGGCCGGTCTTCTTCCGGCAGCGCCGCTACGGCTTCAACCAGCAGCCCTTCGACGTCTTCAAGTTCCGCAGCATGAAGGTCGAGGAGAATGCGGGCTTCCGTCAGGCGACGCGCAACGATTCCCGCATCACCCGGATCGGCGCGATGCTGCGCCGCTCGAACATCGACGAATTGCCCCAGCTCTTCAACGTCGTGCTCGGCGAGATGTCGCTGGTCGGTCCCCGCCCGCACGCGCTCGCCCATGACCGGAGCTTCGAGCGGCGGATCGCGCTCTACGCCCGCCGCCACAACGTGAAGCCGGGCATCACGGGCTGGGCGCAGGTGAACGGCCTGCGCGGCGAGACCCTGACCGACCTCGACATGGAGCGGCGCGTCGCCCACGATCTCCACTACATCGACAATTGGTCGATCTGGTTCGACATCCAGATCATCGTCCAGACGGTGATCTCGCCCCGCGCCTACCGCAACGCGTTCTGAGCCCCGCGGGGGTGCGGGCTCAGGCGCGCCCGCGCCGGAGCCTGCGCGCCGTCACGTGGCGCAGCACCGTCGAGAGCTGCTCGGCCGAGTAGGGCTTGTGCAGGAGCTCGAAGCCGTGGGCCCCGTCCTGCGCCAGCACGTGGCTGTAGCCGGAGGCCAGGACCACGGGCAGATCCGGCAGCCGGCGCTGTAGGTCCCGGGCCAGCGCGATGCCGCCCATGCCCGGCATCACCACGTCCGAGAACACGACCTCGAACCCGGCGCCATCCTCGCCGAGCTTCGTCAGCGCCTCCTCGGCATTGACGGCCCAATCGGTCTCGTAGCCGAGATCCTGCAGGATCTGCGTGCAGAACCGCCCGACCTCGAGATTGTCCTCGACCACGAGGACGCGCTGCCCGGCGCCCACCGGCGCGAGGCTGCTCGCGTCCTCCGCCGGGCGCTCGGGCTGCCCCTCGACCGTGATCTCGGGCAGGTAGAGGGTGAAGGTGGTGCCCTCCCTCGGCCTGCTGCGCACGTCCACGTCCCCGCCCGATTGCTTGGCGAAGCCGAACACCTGGCTCAGGCCGAGGCCGGTGCCCTTGCCGACCTCCTTGGTGGTGAAGAACGGCTCGAAGATCCGCCCGAGCTGGTCCGGCGCGATGCCCGCCCCCGTATCGGTCAGGGACAGGGCCGCGAAGGCGTTCTGCGAGCCGGCATGGCCGCGGATCGGCGGCATGGCGCTGCCCGAGGTCAGGCGCAGCGTCAGCGTGCCCTCGCCCTCCATGGCGTCGCGGGCGTTCACCGCGATGTTCACGAGCGCCGTCTCGAACTGGCTGAGGTCGGCCCGGATGAAGCTCGGCTCGTCCGGCACCTGCGTCACGACGCGGATCCGCGCCCCGGTCACGGTGTCGAGCATGTCGGCGATGCCGCGCAGCTTGGCGCCCACGTCGAACACCTCGGGCTTCAGCGCCTGCCGCCGGGCGAAGGCGAGGAGCTGGCCCGTCAGCTTGGCCGCGCGGTCGACCGTCTCCGAGACCGCGTCGAGGTAGCGCGCCTTGCGCGCCTCCGGCAGTTCGGGCCGGCGCAGGAAATCCACCGACGAGCGGATGATGGTCAGCATGTTGTTGAAGTCGTGCGCCACCCCGCCCGTCAGCTGGCCCACCGCCTCCATCTTCTGGGATTGCCGCAGGGCCTCCTCGGCCCGCATCAGCTCGCCCGTCCGCTCCGCGACGCGCTGCTCCAGCGTGTCGTTCAGGGTGCGCAGGGCCACGATGGCGCGGTCGCGCTCGGCCTCGACCGCGCGCCGGTCCTCCACGTTGATGAGGACGCCCGGAAATCTCAGCGGCGTCCCGTCCGGCGCGCGGTCGACGCGGCCGTTCGCCTCGATCCAGTAGTAATTCCCGTCGCTGCGCCGCACCCGGTACTGGTGGGCGTAGGCGCCCCCGCGCGCGACCACCTCGTTGATCGCCGCGACGAGCCCCTGGCGGTCCTCCGGGTGGACCGTCGCGATCACCTGCTCCAGGCTCAGCCCGACCCGCCCGAGGGCGGGATCGAGCCCGAAGCTGCGGGCGAAGGCCTCGTCGACGGTGAACTGGTCGTGGGGCAGGTCCCAGACCCAGGTTCCGATGATGGCGCCGGCCGACAGGGCGAGCTGGATGCGGTCGGCATAGAGGTCGGCGAGCGCCTGGCTCTCCTGCAATTGCCGCGCGGCCAGCACTCGCTCGGTGGTCTCGACCACGACGGCGATCACCCCGGCCGGCCGCCCGGCCTCGTCGAGGACGGGCGAGTAGTCGAGGTTCATCCAGACGGGTTCCGGCCGGCCGTAGCGATGCAGCGTGAGTTCCTGGTCCTTGTAGGCGAGCGTGCCGCCGGCCAATCCCACCCGCATCACGTTGTCGTTGAACTCGGCGACCTCGGGCCAGCCCTCGCGCACCTTGGAGCCGAGGAGCTGCGGGTGCCGCCCGCCCGCGAAGCCCGAATAGGCATCGTTGTAGATCATGATGCCGTCCTCGCCCCAGAGCAGGACGATCGGCACGGGCGACAGCAGCACGGTGCTGACCGCGGAGCGCAGGCTCTGGGGCCAGCCCTCGATCGGGCCGAGCGGCGTCGCGGCCCAGTCATGGGACCGGACGATCGCGCCGAGCTGGCCGCCGCCCGGCAGGATGTCAGCCATGCTCATGCGGCGTGGGCTCGCCCGCTCCCGCCACGTGCCCGCCCGGCGACCGTCGGCGGCTCGAAGCCGGATGGGGGCATGACGGTTCCGCGCGGGAGCATGGGCAATGCATTGCCGGTAACTCAATCTCTGACAAGTGAGTTGCCCGCACACCGCATCACCATTCGCCGGATCGGCGGAAGCGTGGGGACGCGGGGTGCCGCCGGACACGGGCGATCGCGCGGCGTCCGAGATCGAGGCCGCTCCGGTGGGGCGTTCCCGCAGCCTGCCGAGGGCGAGGCCGCGCCGCCTAGTCGGTCTCGTCGATCGCGAAGCTGATCGTGGCCGTCATGATGCGCCTGTTCTGCGCGTCGCGGACATCGGCCCGAAACTGGACGGACGATCCCCGGTCGGGCGCGCTCTGCATCATGTCGGACAGGGCGCGATGCGCATGGCGGCGCGCGGCGGCGCGATCGGGCAAGTCGGTTCCTTCGTCGTCGAAAACGACGAGGCCATCGAAGGTGTCGAAGAAAAATCGCGGCATGTACTCTCCGTGTCGAAGGCGAGAGCACAAACCTCCCTCAGTCGCTGGTGGGCCAGTTCGAACCGGGCGATGGACCGACGATGCCGGGATGTCGATCCTCGTTCAATCGCATGCTTTAAGGGCGGCGGCGGATTCCGGCGCAGGCGCGCGCTTCTTTCGAGGTCCGGGCTCGCCCCTGGGCCGCGATGGGCCCTGAGCCATCCCGACCCGCCCGCACCAAGTCGTCGAAATCTGACGCGTGGCACCCATTCGTGAGCGGCTGCTGGCGACCCTGAGAAGCCCTTCGGTCGGTCAACAATGAACGACCGCTGACGAAGGCATTGCGGACCTTCAAGGCCATCTGCCGGCAAGGCAGGGAGCCAGGCGATTCCAATGAGTTCCGTCACCTCGACGAGCAAGGGGTTCCAGAACCCTGGGCCCTTCGATCGGAATGGGTTGGGTTAGCGGTCTGGAACGTTTCACACAGGCAAGCCCCCGTGGAACCGCATCGGCCGACCTTCTAGCGCACCAATAGCATTATTCTGCTTGCCATGGTGCTTGGCATACCAAATAATGCATATATCGCACCCAGCAGGGGATTGTGATTCGGCGTTGTCAAGGACGGCGTCGCACTAGCGTACGCCCCAACCAACAAGCCGTCAGATGTCCGTCAAGGACGAGGGAGAACGCCCATGGTAACGCCCGTTGCCGCGCCCGCCGCGGTGAAGCCGTCACCCAATCGCTGGTTGCAAATCGTTCTCGGCGTCGCCTGCATGGTGGCGGCCGCGAACATCCAGTACGCCTGGACCCTGTTCGTCCCGGAAAT